>JBLMVT010000239.1:0-5079 GCA_050256835.1 Betaproteobacteria bacterium
CGGCGACGTCGGCGAAGGTGGTGGTGTTGTTGGCCTCGTCGAGCATGCGCGCCTTCGACTTGCCGAAGCTGAAGGCGCCGCCCTTGCCGCCGCCCTGCATCTGGCGCATGAAGTAGATCCATACGCCGATCAGCAGCAGCATCGGCCCCCACGACACGAGGATGCTCATCAGCAACGAGGGCTCCTCGCGCTGCTTGACGTCGAACTTGACGTTGTTGGCGATCAGGTCGCCGGTCAGGCCGCGATCGAGGTAGGTGCCCGTCGTGCGGATGCGCTTGTCGTCGTTGGTGATCGCGCTGATCTCGACGCTGCCCGGGCCTTCCTGGATGGTGACGCTCTTGACGTGCTTGTTGCGCACCTCGTCGAGGAAATCGGAATAGGTGACCTGGTTGCCGGTCGTCGCGCCGCGGTCGAACTGCTTGAACACGGTGAACAGCACCAGGGCGATCACCAGCCAGACCGCCACTTTCGAAAACCACTGATTGTTCACCGCGGCTCCTTCTCCTGCCTAACTTCGTCGCGTCCCCGAGCGGCAGCGTTGCGCTGCTGGGCTACCCACGGCATGTGCGGACGATTCTATGCGAGTCAAGTTGGCCGCACCCTGATCCCGGTCACCCCGGGCCACGGGGGCCGCCGCACCGGCTTTCAGGGGTTTTCGGCGCGCCGCGCGTCCGCCTGAAGCGGGCCCTGCCCCTTGAGACCGATGCCGACCATGAAGGTTTCCGCCGAGCGGTCGCGCGAGGCCTTGGGCTTGATCGCCACCACGCGGCGGAAATGCCGCTTGAACCGTTCCACCAGCTGGCTGTAGCCGCTGCCGTGGAAGAGCTTGCAGACGAGCGCCCCGTCGGGCTGCAGGTGGCCGACGGCGAACTCGATCGCCACCTCGACCAGGCCGGCGATCCGCGCCGTGTCCGAGCTGGCGATGCCCGACAGGTTGGGCGCCATGTCCGACAGCACGAGGTCGACCGGCCGGCCGCCCAGCGCCTCGTCCAGCCGGGCCAGCACCGCCGCGTCGGTGAAGTCGCCGTGGACGAACTGCACGCCCTCGATCGGCTCCATCTCGAGCAGGTCGAGCGCGACGATCGTCCCTTCGAGGGCTCCGGCCGCGGCCCCGCCGCGTCCGGCCGACTTCGGAGCGAAGCGCCGGCGCACGTACTGGCTCCAGGCACCCGGTGCGGAGCCGAGATCGACCACACGCTGGCCCGGCCGCAGCAGGTGCAGCGCCTCGTCGATTTCCTTCAGCTTGTAGGCGGCCCGGGCGCGATAGCCTTCCTTGCGTGCCAGCTTGACGTAAGGGTCGGTCAGGTGGTCGTGCAGCCAGGCCCGGTTGACCTTGGCGCTCCTCGTCTTCGCCTTCATCGCCGCCGGATAATAGATTCATGACCGCACTCGCCCTCGACCCCACCCAGCGCAGGAACCACCGCGCCGCTGCCCATCATCTGCATCCGGTCGCCGCCATCGGGCAGGATGGCCTCAGCGCGGCGGTGCTGAGGGAGGTCGACGCCGCGCTGGCGGTGCACGGGCTGGTCAAGGTGCGCGCCAACAGTGCGGACCGGGCCGAGCGCGAAGGCTGGCTGCAGCGGCTGGCCGACGAGCTGGACGCGGCGCCGGTCCAGCACATCGGCAAGCTGCTGGTGCTGTGGCGCGAGCCGGTGCCGCGCGAGCGCACCGAGCGTACGGACCGCCGGCCCGGGCCGAAGGTGATGAAGGTGGTCAAGTTCAGCAAGAGCGGCAACCACCGGCCGCAGATCAGCAAGGTGACGGTGCTCGGCAACCAGCGCATGGCCGCCGGCGGCACGCTCAAGCGCGCCAGGAAGGCGGGGCCCAGGAGCGTCAAGCGCGGCCAGCCCGAGTGACGCGTCAGGCCGGCGGCCGCGCCGCGCGCCAGGCCAGTGCCAGCACCAGCAGCGCCTTCACGCCGTAGAACGCCGACGACACGGCATGCAGAGCGGCGAACGACCAACGGCCCTGGCCGGCGCGCGCCGCGTCCATCATGGGCAGCATGGCGAAATGACCAGCCACCGTGCAGGCCAGCGCGCCGAGCACGAGCAACAGCTCGGCGCTGACCACCGAGCCGCGGCCGGCGGCGGCTGCGACGCGCGAGCGCTGGCGCTCGATCAGGAACAGCGCGACGGCGAAGCCGAGGCTGGCGCGCGCCTCGATGCCGAGCATGCGCGCCGCCACGCGGCCGGCATCGTGCACGGGCAGCAGCGCGAAGGCGGCCGGCGCGGCGACAAGCGCGATCGTCGCCAGCATCCCGAGCCAGAGCGCAGGCAGCAGAGCGCGCAGTCGGGTGGCGAAGGCGGCCGCGTTCAAGCGTTCAGAGGTAGCGGACGGCGACGATCTCGTAGTGGCGGATGCCGCCCGGCGCCTGCACCTCGGCGACGTCGCCGATCTCCTTGCCGATCAGGGCGCGCGCGATCGGCGAGCTGATCGAGATGCGGCCCTGCTTGAGATCGGCCTCGTCGTCGCCGACGATCTGGTAAGTCACCCTGGCGCCCGAGGGCTCGTCCTCGAGGTCGACGGTGCTGCCGAACACGACGCGCCCGCCGGCGTCGAGCTTGGACGGCTCGATGATCTGCGCGGCCGCCAGCTTGCCTTCCAGCTCGGCGATGCGGCCCTCGATGAAGCCCTGCTTGTCCTTGGCGGCCTCGTACTCGGCGTTCTCCGACAGGTCGCCCTGCGCGCGCGCCTCGGCGATCGCCGTGATCACGGCGTGGCGCTCGACCGTCTTCAGCCGGTGCAGCTCCTGCCTGAGCTGCTCGGCGCCGCGCGTGGTCAGTGGAATCGTGGACATGTCCGGGCCGTGCAGAAAAGTCGAAACGCGCCCGCGGCGCGTTTCGGTGGTGAAGGGTTGCGTCGATTCTAGTGCAGTTCGGCGTGCAGCTCCTGCAGCGACAGCACGCTCAGGTCGGCCTGGTGCATCATCGCCTCGACCGCCGCCTCGCAGCCGGCCATGCTGGTGTAGTAGGTAACGCGGTGCGCCAGCGCGGCCTGGCGGATGTGGCGCGAATCGGCGATCGCCGTGCGCGTCTCGTCCACCGTCGTGAAGACGAGCTGGATGTCGCCGGCCTTGAGCATGTCGACGATGTGCGGACGGCCATCCTTGACCTTGTTGACCGCCTTCACGGGCACGCCACCCTCGGCGATCGCCGCCGCCGTGCCGCGGGTGGCGACGATCGAGAAGCCGAGCGCGACGAGGTCGCGCGCCACCGCCACGGCGCGCGCCTTGTCGCCATTCTTCACGGTGATGCAGACGGTGCCGTGCGCCGGCAGCCGCGAGCCGGCGCCAAGCTGGCTCTTCAGCATCGCCTCGCCGAAGCTGCGGCCGGTGCCCATCACCTCGCCGGTCGAGCGCATCTCGGGGCCCAGGATCGGGTCGACGCCGGGAAACTTGTTGAAGGCGAACACCGCCTCCTTGACGCTGTAGTAGCCGGGCACGACTTCGCGCGGCGCGCCGCCGTCGCGCGCGCGCTGCGCCGCCAGCCGCTGGCCGACCATGCAGCGCGCGCCGATCTTGGCCAGCGGCTGCCCGGTCGCCTTGGAGACGAAAGGCACGGTGCGCGAGGCGCGCGGGTTGACCTCGAGCACGTAGACCGTCGCGGCCTCGCCATCGCCGTCGATCGCGCCCTGGATCGCGAACTGCACGTTCATCAGCCCCACCACCTCGAGCGCGCGCGCCATCGCCACGGTCTGGCGGCGCAGCTCGTCCTGCAGCGCCGCCGGCAGCGAATACGGAGGCAGCGAGCAAGCGGAGTCGCCGCTGTGGATGCCGGCCTGCTCGACGTGCTCCATGATGCCGCCGATCATCACCTCGCTGCCGTCGGCGATGCAGTCGACGTCGACCTCGATCGCGTCGTCGAGGAAGCGATCGAGCAGCACCGGCGACTTCTCGCTCACCTTGACCGCCTCGCGCATGTAGCGCTCCAGGTCGCGATCGCCGTGCACGATCTCCATCGCCCGTCCACCGAGCACGTAGCTCGGCCGCACGACCAGCGGGTAGCCGATTTCCTGCGCCAGTTCGATCGCCTGGTCCTCGGTGCGCGCGGTACGGTTGGGCGGCTGCTTCAGGCCGAGCGTGTGCAGCAGCTGCTGGAAGCGCTCGCGGTCCTCGGCGATGTCGATCGAATCGGGCGTCGTGCCGACGATGGGCACCCCGGCGCGCTCGAGGTCGAGAGCGAGCTTGAGCGGCGTCTGCCCGCCGTACTGCACGATCACGCCCTCGGGCTTCTCGAGCGCGACGATCTCGAGCACGTCCTCCAGCGTCACCGGCTCGAAGTACAGCCGGTCCGAGGTATCGTAGTCGGTCGACACCGTCTCCGGGTTGCAGTTGACCATGATGGTCTCGTAGCCGTCCTCGCGCATGGCGAGCGCGGCGTGGACGCAGCAGTAGTCGAACTCGATGCCCTGGCCGATGCGGTTCGGCCCGCCGCCGAGCACCATGATCTTGCGCCGGCCGGTCGGCTCGGCCTCGCACTCGCCGCCGCCGACGCCCTCGTAGGTCGAGTACATGTAGGCGGTGCGCGTGGCGAACTCGGCCGCGCAGGTATCGACGCGCTTGTACACCGGCCGCACGCCGAGCGCGTGGCGGCGCTCGCGCACCGCGTGCTGGTGCGTGCCGAGCAGTCTGGCGAGCCGCTGATCTGCGAAGCCCTGGCTCTTCACGTAGCGCAGCTCGTCGGCCGACAGGTCGGCCAGAGAACGGCCCTGCAGCGCCTGCTCGGTGCGCACGATCGCCTCGATCTGCGCCAGGAACCACGGGTCGATGGCCGTTTCCTCGAACACCTCATCGCGCGACAGGCCAATGCGGAAGGCGTCGGCCACGTAGAGCAGGCGCTCCGGGCCGGCCTCGCCGATCTCCTGCACGATCTCCTCGCGATCGCGGCTACGCTCGGTCAGGCCGTCGATGCCGGTCTCGAGCCCGCGCAGCGCCTTCTGCAGGCTCTCCTGGAAGGTGCGACCCATGGCCATCACCTGGCCGACCGACTTCTTGTGCGTCGTCAGCCGCGAGTCGGCAGCAGGGAACTTCTCGAACGCGAAGCGCGGGACCTTGGTCACGACGTAATCGATCGACGGCTC
>JBLMVT010000240.1:0-4717 GCA_050256835.1 Betaproteobacteria bacterium
GTCGGGGTCGCGCTCGGCTCGGCGGCGGCGGCGCTGGCGGGTGGCGCGTTCCGCTGGGAAGGCTTCCGCGATGCCGGCGACACCGCCAGCCACCTGGCCGGCGGTGCGCTGATGGGCGTCGGCGGCGTCACCGCGCTCGGCTGCACGATCGGCCAGGGGCTGTCGGGCATCTCGACGCTGGCCGTCGGCAGCTTCCTGGCGCTGGCGTCGATCGTCGGCGGCGCGGTCGGCGCGCTGCGCTGGCAGCAGTGGCGCATCGAGCGGTCGGCATGAACGCCGCCGTTGCCGAGGCGATCCTCGACGCCGACCCCGAGCGCCGCTTCGGCGGGCTGCGCCGCCTCTACGGCGCGGTGGCCTACGAACGCCTGCGCGCGCTGCGCGTCGCGGTGGTCGGCGTGGGCGGCTGCGGCTCGTGGGCGGCCGAGGCGCTGGCGCGCAGCGGCATCGCGGCGCTGACGCTGGTCGACCTCGACCATGTCGCCGAGTCGAACGTCAACCGCCAGGTGCAGGCGACCACGGCGACGCTGGGCCAGGCCAAGGTGCGCGCGCTTGCCGAGCGCGTCGCACAGATCCACCCCGGCTGCGTCGTGCACGCCGTCGAGGAGTTCGTCGACGCATCGAACTGGCCGGCGCTGCTGCGCGCGCCGGTCGACGCCGTCATCGACGCCTGCGACCAGGTGCGCGCCAAGGTCGCGCTGGCCGCCTGGGCGCGCGACAGCCGGGCGGCCTTCGTCAGCGTGGGTGCGGCGGGCGGCAAGCGCCGCGGCGAGGCGGTCGAGGTCGACGACCTCGCCCGCGTGACGCACGACCCGCTGCTCGCCGCCGTGCGCCAGCGCCTGCGCCGCGCGCACGGCGCACCGCGCCAGGGTCCGATCGGCATCGCCTGCGTGTGCTCGCGCGAGGCTGTGGCGCCGCCCGATCCGTCGTGCGCGATCGAGGGCGCGGGCGACGGCAGCCTCAACTGCCACGGCTACGGCTCGAGCGTCGTCGTCACCGCGACCTTCGGGCTCGTCGCCGCCGGCGAGGTGCTGCGCCGGTGCCTGGGCGCAGGCTCAAAGGCTTGCTAGAATCGCGCCCTCTGCGACCGAGTTGGCGCTCGGGTTGTTAGCTCAGTCGGTAGAGCAGCGGACTTTTAATCCGTTGGTCGCAGGTTCGAATCCTGCACAACCCACCATCGGTGGTCGAAGGGCTCTTAGCTCAGCTGGTAGAGCAGCGGACTCTTAATCCGTTGGTCGTAGGTTCGAATCCTACAGGGCCCACCAGAACAGCTCCGCACACGGGCCGGCATAGCGCCGGCCCGTGAACGATCCCCCGGCCGATCCACCGACGCCCGACCCACCGCACCCGATGTTCGGCCGATCCAAGCCCGTCCTCTTCGATCCCTATCCGCGCCGCCGCTCGCGCCTGCGTCTGCCGCGCTGGCTGCTGCTGCTCGGCACGGGCATCGCCCTCGGCGCAGCCGGCGTGGTCGTCGTGCAGGAGCGCGTCCTGCCGCCGCGGCTGTCGGCCGAGGCGTCGTCACGCCTCGAGCACGACTTCGCTCAGGCCGACGCCGAGCGGCGCCGGCTCGCGCAGCAGCTGGCCGCGAGCGGCACGCGGCTCGATGCCGCGCTGGCCGACAAGCGCAAGCTCGCCGACGACCTGGCGGCCAGCCGGGCGGCGGCGCAGCGGCTGGGCGACGACCTCGCCGCCGTCGTCGACGCGCTGCCAGCGGACCCGCGCAACGGCCGCGTCGACGTGCGCGCGGCGCGCTTCGTCGCCAAGGGCGGCCGGCTCGTCTACGACGTGGTGCTGACGCGCGACGGGGCGCATCCGCGCCCGCTCGACGGCGTCATGCAGTTCACCGTCGCGGGCGCCGGTGCGCGTGGCGGCGACAGCACCGTCACGCTCGAGCCGATCCCGCTGGCGCTCGGCGCGCGCCAGGTCGTGCGCGGCAGCCAGCCGCTGCCGGCGGGTTTCCGGCCGCAGCAGAGCACGGTGCGCGTGCTCGACGGCCGCGGAGGCGCACTGGGCATGCGGGTGCTGCCGGTGCGCTGACCCGCGCGACTCGCGCCGTTCGCGTCAGCGGTTCAGCCGCTGCTCCATCCCCGCGTCGCCGACCGGCGCGTGCTTCTCGGCCAGCGCCCAGATCGACAGCACGGCAACCACGATGCCGACGATGACGGCGTCGTCGCGCGCGCTCGCGTTGCCGCTATAGCGCAGCACCCAGGGCGAGATGATCATCCAGATGCCCAGCACCAGGTTGACCCACTCCTCCCATAGCGAGCGCATGTTGACGGCGGCCAGCGCGAACACGAAGAACGCCACGCCGATGGCGAAGAAGTTCCAGCTCTGCGCCGGCATGCTCGAGTAGAAGCCGAGGATCCAGGGCGAGAAGAAGAGCCAGATGCCGAGCAGGAGGTTGATCCAGTCCTGCCACCGCTTGTTGACTGATTGCAGCGCCATGTCGCTACTCCTGATTGCGGTTGAACATGCGTCATGGACCCGCGCGCGGGCGCGTCGTTCCCCCTCTCGCGGATGACCCCGCAGCGTGAGGTTTCTTCGCCGTGGTCCGAGGCGCGCCGGCCCGCGCGGCATCGGCAGGCGCGCGACGCTCGACCGCCGCCGCGCGGCGGGCGCGCGGCTTGCCCCGAACTCCCAGGAGCCGGCGCGCGCCGGCCGAGGAGCTTCGCAACCATGGCCCACGCACACATCGTCGAACCGCCAACCCGACACGACGCGATGCCGCGCGCCAGCGGCTGGTCGATCGCCTGGGGCGCGCTGCTGATCCTCGCCGGCGTGCTCGCCGTGTTGATGCCGGCGGTGGCGGCGCTCGCCACCGTCGTCGTGTTCGCCTGGCTGCTGATCTTCAGCGGTGCGGTCGAGGTCGGCTACGCGGTGCAGCGCGCGCGCGTCCATGCGGCCTTCGGCTGGGCGCTGGCGGTCGGCGTCGTCACCTTGCTGCTGGGCATCGCCACGCTGGTGCTTCCGCTTGCCGGCGTGGTGTCGCTCGCGCTGCTGGTGGGCGCCTTCCTGTTCGCCGGCGGTATCGGCCGCCTGGTGCTCGCCTTCAAGCTCAGGCCGCTGCGCGGCTGGGGCTGGGTGCTGCTCGACGGTGCGCTGTCGATCGTCGTGGCGGTGCTGATCGCGATCGGCTGGCCGGCGTCGTCGATCGCCGTCATCGGCGTGCTGACCGGCCTGTGGCTGATCTTCGCGGGCGTTTGGCGGCTCATGCTGCACACCTGAAGGACCACAATCGTCCTTCCACGAGGAGGAGGGACCAATGGACATCCTGCATCGGGCCGGCGCCTGCGGCCGGCTGCCGGCGCCGAAGTGACGCACGACATCAAGGCGCTGGTCTTCGACGTCTTCGGCAGCGTCGTCGACTGGCGCGGCAGCATCGCGCGCGACCTCGGCCGCTGGGGTGCGCGCGAGGGCGTGCAGGCCGACTGGGCGGCGCTCGCCGATGCCTGGCGCGCGCGCTACCAGCCGCAGATGGAGCGCGTGCGCAGCGGCGCCCTGCCGTTCGTGCCGCTCGACGCGCTGCACCGCGAGGCGCTCGACGATCTGCTGCCGGCGTTCGGGCTGGGCCACCTGGACGATGCCGAGCGCCGCCACGTCAACGCGGTCTGGCACCGCCTCGACCCCTGGCCGGACGCGATCCCCGGCCTAGTGCGGCTGAAGCACCGATTCACCGTCGGCACGCTGTCCAACGGCAACGTCGCGCTGCAGGTCGCGATGGCCCGGCGCGCCGCGCTGCCGTGGGACGTGGTCTTCTCGGCCGAGCACTTCGGCCGCTACAAGCCGCAGCCCGAGACCTACCTCGGCGCGGCGCGGATGCTTGCGCTCGAGCCGCGCGAGCTGATGATGTGCGCGGCGCACAACGGCGACCTGCGCGCGGCGCGCGAGTGCGGGCTGGCGACCGCCTTCTTCGCGCGGCCGACCGAGTACGGGCCCCGGCAGGCGAGCGACCTCGCGGCCGACGACGACTGGGACGTCGTCGCCGACGACATCGAGGACTTGGCGCGGCGGCTGGGCTGCTGAATCACGGCGCCTCGCCGCAGGCGTAGCGGTGCACCGTGGGGCCGAGCCACTTGACGATGTCCGGGCGGCTCATCGCCACCAGCGGTGGCAGCTCGAGCACGTAGCGGCCGAGAGCGAAGCCGAGGATCTGGCTGGCGACCAGCCCAGCGCGCGTCGCCGCCGAACGCCGGTCGCCGCACAGCGCCGCCACCGTGGGCGCGACCTGCCGCGCGAAGATGGCGCGCAGCCGCGCCGCCGCGGCCGGATTGGTCGCAGCCGCGCGCAACAGCGCCTTCAGCGTGTCGTCGTCCTCCCAGCGGGCGAGGAAGTGCTCGACCAGCGCGGCACCGAGCGCCTTGCGCGGCACGCCGGCGAAGTCGGGCAGGCGCAGGTCGAACTCGGCGGCGGCGGCGAACAGGCCTTCCTTGTTGCCGTAGTAGCGCATCACCAGCGCCGGGTCGACGCCGGCCTCGGCCGCGATCGCGCGGATGGTGGCACGCTCGTAGCCGTCGGCGGCGAAGCGCTCGCGTGCCGCGCCGAGGATGGCCGCACGCGTCGCGTCGCCGCGCCGCGGGCGAGGGTGAGCGGCTTCGACCATGTCGGTTTCGAATGTAATCGAGCCCCAGTTGACGCCCCGGGTCTGCCCTCCGCAGAATGTCAACACATGTTGACAACACGCGTTGACCCCGGATCGTCCATGTCCTCCACCTCTGCC
>JBLMVT010000241.1:0-6287 GCA_050256835.1 Betaproteobacteria bacterium
CGAGCACGCCGTCGATCTGGCGCAGCTCGGGCGCGCGCCCGACGAACGGCCAGCGTTCGCGCGCCGCCGTGCGCAGTCCCTGCACGCGCCAGATCCGCACCGGTGCGGCGAAGCCCTTGAGCGCGCGCTCGCCGAGGTCGACGGCCTCGACCAGCGCGGCCACCGCGCGCTGCACGGCGGGCGACACCAGCGTCTCGCCCGCGGTCGCCTGAGCGCCCAGCCTCGCCGCCAGGTTCACGGCCTCGCCCGTGACGGTGTACTTCGGCGTTGCGCCGCCTTCGAGCACCGATGCGACGACCTCTCCGGCGGCGATGCCGACGTGCAGCGCCAGGCCCCGGCCGGTGTCGGGCTCGGCGATGCGCGCGGCCACCGCATGCATGTCGAGCGCCGCACGCAGCGCGCGCTCGGCGTCGTTGCCGTGGGCGACGGGGGCGCCGAACACCGCCAGCACGCCGTCGCCGGCGTGGTCGATCACCAGGCCGCCGTAGGCCGCCACGGTGCCGTCGACGGCGCCGTAGAAGCGGTCGAGCAACGCCTGCACCTGCTCGGCGTCGAGGCGCGCGCACAGCGCCGTGTAGCCGGCAAGGTCGGCGAACAGCACCGCCGCTTGGCGGCGCTCGGCCGGGCGCGGTGCGGGGGCCGGTGCGGCCCCTCCGACCGGCGCGCCGCAGGCCGGGCAGAAGCGCGCGTCCTGGGGGAGGGCGGCGGCGCAGGCGTGGCAGCTCCCAGCCTGTGCCGCGCCGCATTCCGCACAGAACTTGGCCGTCGGCAGGTTGGCGTGGCCGCAACGCGCGCACTTCATGCCGCGGCATTGTCGCTGCGGGTGACAGGGACTACCAGTTCGCCTCGCGCTCGGGCGTCGCGCCGATGCGATGGATCGAGAGATCCGCGCCGTTGAACTCCTCTTCCTGCGACAGCCGCAGCCCGACGGCGCGGCGCAGCGCGCCGTAGACGAGGAAGCCGCCGGCAAGCGCCCAGGTCACGCCGGCCAGCGTGCCGAGCAGCTGCGCGACGAAGCCGACGCCGCCCAGCCCGCCGAGCGCCTTGCTGCCGAAGATGCCGCAGGCGATGCCGCCCCAGGCGCCGCACAGGCCGTGCAGCGGCCACACGCCGAGCACGTCGTCGATCTTCCAGCGGTTCTGCGTCAGCGTGAACATGAAGACGAAGATCGCGGCCGCCACCGCGCCGACGACCAGCGCGCCGACCGGGTGCATCACGTCCGAGCCGGCGCACACCGCGACCAGCCCGGCCAGCGGCCCGTTGTGCGCGAAGCCGGGGTCGTTGCGGCCGAGCAGCACGCCGACCAGCGTGCCGCCGGCCATCGCCATCAGCGAGTTGACCGCGACCAGGCCCGAGATCTTGTCGATCGTCTGCGCGCTCATCACGTTGAAGCCGAACCAGCCGACGGTCAGCATCCAGGCGCCGAGCGCGAGGAAGGGGATCGACGACGGCGGGTGCGCGGTCACCGCGCCGTCCTTGCGGTAGCGGTTGCGGCGCGCGCCGAGCAGCAGCACCGCCGCCAGTCCGATCCAGCCGCCCATCGCGTGCACCACGACGCTGCCGGCGAAGTCGTGGAACTCGGCGCCGGTCGCCGCCTTCAGCCAGCCCTGCACGCCGAAGCGTGATCCCCACGCGACCCCCTCGAACAGCGGGTAGACGATGCCGACCAGCAGCGCGGTGGCCGCCAGCTGCGGCCCGAAGCGCGCGCGCTCGGCGATGCCGCCCGAGACGATGGCCGGAATCGCCGCCGCGAAGGTGAGCAGGAAGAAGAACTTCACCAGCTCGTAGCCGCCGCGCTGCGCCAGCGTGTCGGCGCCGACGAGGAACTGCACGCCGTAGGCGACGGCGTAGCCGACGAAGAAGTAAGCGACCGTCGACACCGCGAAGTCGGTGAGGATCTTGACCAGCGCATTGACCTGGTTCTTCGCGCGCACCGTGCCCAGCTCGAGGAAGGCGAAGCCGGCGTGCATCGCCAGCACCATCACCGCCCCGAGCAGGATGAACAGCACGTCGCTGCCCTGCTTGATCTGCTCCATCGCCACTCCCCGTCGTCGCGCGGCATGCACCATGTCGTTCGCGACGTGCACCGGGATCGCAAGCGGCGTGCCGTCATTGGTGCGGGCCGGGCACGGCCCATGGCACCAAATCGAGTCCGGCGGCAGCCCGTGGCACACCGCTTCGGTGCGCGGCGCACCGACGGCGTGCCGAGGCCGCGTTACTGCCGGTCGCGTCCGTGGCCGGCGTCGCAGCGCGGATCGATGCCGTAGCCGCTGTCGACCACGCGCTGGTCGCGGTCCAGCGAGACCGTGAACCACAGGCAGTCGTTGGTCGGATAGCGCCAGGCCCAGAGGTCGCGGTCCTGCCAGCCGATGCGCTGACGCTCGGCGGGCGTGCCGAGGCGGCGCAGCAGCTCGTCGCGGCCGATGCCCAGCGGCAGCGCGGCGAAGTTCGCCTCCGTCAGCACCTGCGACCAGCCGGTGACATTGCCGGCGGCGTCGGCATCGACCATGTAGGTCTCGCGCCCGAACGGCCCGCGCGCGTATTCGATGCGCTGCGCGCCACCCGGCATCGAGTAGATCGCGGTCGGCATGCCCATCGAGCGCTCGACGTCCGACACGCTCTCCCCGACGCGCAGCTGCGACGGGCCGTAGCCGGCGCAGCCGGCCAGCACGGCGGCGCAGACGGCGGCATTAGTCGTAACGCGGCTCATGGCGCAACAGCGTCGCGCGCACCTCCGGGGCCAGGTCGAAGCGCGGGCCATGGCGCCGCGCCAGTTCGGCGGCGCGCGCGAAGAAGCGCTCCGGGTCACTGTAGACGAAGCGCAGCGCCCCGCCCGTCCACGCGGGAAAGCCGATGCCGAACAGGCTGCCGATGTTGGCGTCGTGCACCGTGGTCAGCACGCCCTCGTGCAGGCAGCGCGCGGTCTCGACCGACTGGCGGTACAGCAGCCGGTCCTTCAGCTCCTGCAGGTCGACCGCGACGCCCGGTTTCTCGAACAGGTCCTTCAGCCCGGGCCACAGCCGCTTGCGGCCGCCCTCGGGGTAGTCGTAGAAGCCGCCGCCGGCCGCGCGACCCTTGCGGCCGAACTCGTTGACCATGCGCTCGACCAGCGCCTCGCCGGGCGAGGCTTCGTAGCGCCGCCCCTCCGCGGCGAAATCGGCGCGCGTCTGCTCGATCACGTGCACCGACAGCGCGAGCGAGGTCTCGTCGAGCACGGCCAGCGGGCCGGTCGGCATGCCGGCCTGCAAGGCGGCGTTCTCGATCAGCGGCGCGGGGACGCCCTCGCCGAGCATCGCCGCGCCCTCCATCACGTAGCTGCCGAATACCCGGCTGGTGAAGAAGCCGCGCGAATCGTTGACGACGATCGGCGTCTTGCCGAGCGCGAGCACGACGTCGAAGGCGCGCGCGACGGTCTCGTCGCTGGTCGCCTGGCCGCGGATGATCTCGACCAGCGGCATGCGGTCGACCGGCGAGAAGAAGTGCAGCCCGACGAAGTTCTGCGGCCGTGCCGACGCCTCGGCCAGCCCGCTGATCGGCAGCGTCGAGGTGTTGGAGGCGAACACGCCGCCCTCGGCGAGCATCGGCTCCGCCTGACGCGTAACCTCGCGCTTGAGCGCGCGCTGCTCGAACACCGCCTCGATGATGAGTTCGCAGCCGCGCAGCTCCTCCATCGAGGCGGTCGGCCGGATGCGCGAAAGCACCGCCGCCTGCTCCGGCGCGCTCATCTTGCCGGCGGCGACGCGGCGGTCGGTGAGCCGGCGCGCGACCTCGCGGCCCTGTTCGGCCTTCTCGAGGCTCACGTCCTTCAGCACGCAGGCCATGCCGCGCGAGGCCACCGCGTACGCGATGCCCGCGCCCATCATGCCGGCACCGAGCACGCCGACGCGCTGCGGCGCCCAGCGTGCGAAGCCGGCCGGCCGAGACTTGCCGGCCTTGATCGCGTTGGCGTCGAAGAAGAACGCCGAGATCATGTTGCGCGTCACCTCGCCGACCATCAGGTGGGCGAGGTAGCGCGACTCGATGCGCAGCGCGGTGTCGAAGTCGACCTGCGCGCCCTCGACCATGGCCGCCAGGCAGGCCTCGGGCGCGGGGTATAGGTGGTGCGTCTTCTTCGTCAGCACGGCCGGCGCGACGACCAGCGCCTGCGCGATCTTCGGGCTCGATGGCGTGCCGCCGGGGATCTTGTGGCCCTTCTCGTCCCACGGCTGGCGCGCCTGCGGATGGGCACCAATCCAGGTCAGCGCGCGTTCGCGCAGCGCTAGCGCATCGGGCACCAGTTCGTCGACGAGTCCGAGCTCGAGCGCCTCCGCCGGGGCGAGCAGCCTGCCCTCGAGCAGCAGCGGCCGTGCCGCGTCGAGCCCGAGCAGGCGCACGGTCTTGGTGATGCCGGTGGCGCCGGGGATCAGGCCGAGCGTGACCTCGGGCATGCCGAAGCGCAGCTTCGGGTCGTCGCGCGCGATTCGCGCGTGCGCGGCCAGCGCCACCTCCCAGCCGCCGCCGAGCGCCGAGCCGTTCAGGCAGGCGACGACCGGCACGCCGAGCGTCTCGAGCCGGCGGTAGTTGCGCTTGACCTGCTCGATCTCGGCGAACGCGCGCCCGACGTCGCCGGCGCGCGAGCGCATCACCAGCTGCAGCTGCGCGCCGGCGAAGAAGGTCGTCTTGGCCGAGGCGAGGATCACCCCGGAAAGCGCCCGGTCGGCGTGCAGCGCGGCCAGCCGCTCGACCGCCTCGCCGAGGTCGGCCTGCCAGTCGCGCGACATCGTGTTGACCGGCGAGCCGGGCTCGTCGAAGGTCAAGGTGGCGACGCGCGTCGCCGCGTCGTGGTCGAGGCGGATCGTCTTCATGCCAGCCGCTCGACGATGGTCGCGATGCCCATGCCGCCGCCGACGCACAGCGTGACGAGTCCGTAGCGCAGGCGGCGCCGCTCCAGCTCGTCGAGCAGCGTGCCGAGCAGCATCGCGCCGGTGGCGCCGAGCGGGTGGCCCATCGCGATCGCGCCGCCATTGACGTTGACCTTGTCGTGCGGCACGCCGAGTTCCTTCATGAAGCGCAACGGCACCGCGGCGAAGGCCTCGTTGACCTCGAACAGATCGATGTCGTCGATCGTGAGGCCCGCCTTGGCCAGCGCCTTGCGCGTCGCCGGCATCGGGCCGGTGAGCATGATCGTCGGGTCGGCGCCCGACAGCGCGGTGGCGACGACGCGCGCGCGCGGCGCCAATCCCAGGATTCGGCCGCTGCGCTCGTTGCCGACCAGCACCGCCGCCGCACCGTCGACGATGCCCGACGAGTTGCCCGCCGTGTGCACGTGCTCGATGCGCTCGACCTGCGGGTAGCGCTGCAGCGCGACCGCGTCGAAGCCGAGCTCGCCGAGCGCGTCGAAGGCGAGCTTGAGCGAGGCCAGCCCCTCCAGCGTCGTGCGCGGCTTGATGAACTCGTCGCGCTCGAGGATCGGCAGGCCCATCGAGTCGGCGACCGGCACGATCGAGCGGTCGAAGCGCCCTTCGCTCTGCGCCGCTGCCGCGCGCTGCTGCGAGGCGAGCGCGTAGGCGTCGACCGTTTCGCGCGAGAAGCCTTCCATCGTGGCGATCAGGTCGGCGCCGATGCCCTGCGGCACGAAGTCGGTGCCCAGGCTGGTGCGCGGGTCCTGCGCCCAGGCGCCGCCGTCCGAGCCGATCGGCACGCGCGACATCGACTCGACGCCGCCGGCGACGACCAGATCCTCGAAGCCGCTGGCGACCTTCTGCGCCGCGAGGTTGACCGCCTCCAGCCCCGAAGCGCAGAAGCGGTTGATCTGCACGCCCGAGGCGCGGAAGTCCCAGCCGGCGACCAGCGCCGCGGTCTTGGCGATGCACGAGCCCTGTTCGCCGACCGGCGAGACGCAGCCCATGACGACGTCGTCGACCAGTTCGGTCGGGAAGCCGTGGCGGCGCTGCAGCGCCGTCAGCGTGCCGGCGAGCAGGTCGACCGGCTTGACCTCGTGCAGGCTGCCGTCCTTCTTGCCCTTGCCGCGCGGGGTGCGGATCGCGTCGAAGATGAGGGCCTCGCTCATGTCGGTCTCGGGTCGGGTCTGGATTGACAAATCATAGTCAGGCGGGCTGAATCGACCAAGCAAATGCTTGGTTGCTGGCCCCGATGACGATGAGCGACGTGTTGCGCACGCATTTCGAGACCGAACACGCGCTGTTCCGCAAGGGCATGGCCGACTGGCTCGCGCGCGAGGTCGCGCCGCGTTCGGCCGGCTGGGAACGCGATGGGCTGGTGCCCAAGGCGGCGTGGCGTGCCGCCGG
>JBLMVT010000242.1:0-2817 GCA_050256835.1 Betaproteobacteria bacterium
ACAGGTCGATGCTGCCCGCGCCGGCCGCCGCGCGGAGCGCCGCGGCGCGCTCGGCCTGCAGTACCTCGCCGGCATGCGCGGGCGCAAGCCGCCTGACCAGCGCGCGCCCGCTGGCCGGCAGGAAGCACACCTTGCGCGGATGGATGCCGCCGACGTCGCGCGCGACGACGGGGATGTGCTCGGTGCGCAGGTACTCGAGCACGAAGGCGGTATTGCGCGCGCCGACGTTGGTCTGCCGCATGCCGGCGACGACCCGGCCGCCGCCGAACACCTTGGCCTCCAGCGTGGCGCGGCCGGCGCCGCGGCGCAGCAGCTCGTTGATCAGCAGCTCCATCGCCCAGGCGCCGTAGCGCCCGCCGGCATCGCCCAGGCGGCCGCCGTCGCGCGGCGACTCGGCGTCGGGCAGCATGAAGTGGTTCATGCCGCCGACGCGCGCGTGCCGGTCGCGCAGGCAGGCGGCGATGCACGAGCCCAGCGTCGTCAGCACGGCGATGTCCTCGTCGTGCACGAACCACTCGCCGGGCAGCACCTTCACCGCGTCGGCGTCGAAGTGCGGGTCGCGGAAGAAGAACGACGCCTCGCCGGGGCGGCGCGCCGCAGCCCTCAGCGCCGCCAGCCGCGAGGGCAGGGCGGCGCGGGCAGCAAGGCGCGGGGCGGGCATGCGAGGCGGCGGACGATGCGGGAGTCCCTCCTTATCGACCGCGCCGCACCCGCCTTGAGCACCGTCCGGAACTCACGAGCGACGCGCGGCACGCCCGATGCTGCGTCGGCCCGCTGCTAGACTCGTTCAACCCGCCGCCCGAGTGAACCGTTCCGCCGCCCCATCGCCCGACGCTGCCGCGCGCGACCTCGCGGACGTCGACTTCGCGACGGCGCTGGCCCTGCTGGCCGAGTCCCGCGCAGCGCTGCCCGCGCGCGACGCCGACCCGGCGCGCTGGCTGCAGGCGGTGCTCGACGGCCTGTGCGACCTCTCCAGCCGCGACGCGCTCACCGGGCTGGCCAACCGCCGCGCCTTCGAGTTCGAGCTCGAGCGCGAGCTCGACCGCGTCGCGCGCGCCGGCGATCCGGCGCTGCTGCTGATGCTCGACATCGACCACTTCAAGCACGTCAACGACCGCTGGGGCCACGCCGCCGGAGACCTCGCGCTCAAGGCGGTGGCGCGCGCGCTGCAGGACAGCGTGCGGCCGATGGACACGGTGGCGCGCTACGGCGGCGAGGAGTTCGCGATCATCCTTCCCAACTGCGCGCCGGCCTTCGGCGAGGCGGTCGCCGAGCGCGTGCGCCGCACCGTCGAGCGCCGGCCGATCGCCATCGCGGCGACCGAAACGATCCACCTCACGCTGAGCCTGGGCGGGGCGTTCGCGCCGCAGTGGGTGCGCTCGAGCGCCGTGCTGTGGGTCGAGCGCGCCGACCGCCAGCTCTACCGTGCCAAGAGTGGCGGGCGCAACCGCGCCTGCCTCGAGCCGCCGCCTGTTTCGCCGGTCAGCGCCGAGGAGAAAGGCCTGCTGTTCGGCACCTCGCAGTACCAGGATCTCGCCGAATCACGCCCGCCGCAGTTCCCAGCGCCTCCCCGACCGCCAGCGGGGCCGCCCCCGAAGCGCGTGCACGCGTGTTCGCCGTCACCAGCGGCAAGGGCGGCGTCGGCAAGAGCGTATTCACCGCCAACCTCGCTGCCGCGCTGGCCGGGCGCGGCGAGCGCGTGCTGGTGCTCGACGCCGACCTCGGGCTGGCCAACCTCGACGTGCTGCTCTCGCTCGCGCCCAAGGTGACGCTGCACGAGGTGCTGACCGGCCGCGCCACGCTCGACGAGGCGCTGGTGCACGCGCCGGGCGGCTTCACGGTGCTGCTCGCCGGCTCCGGGCTGGTCGAGTACTCACGCCTCACGCCCGAGCTGCGCGACCAGCTGCTCGGCGTGATCGAGGCCGTGCGCCCGCGCTTCGACCGCGTGCTGCTCGACACCGGGGCAGGCATCTCCGAGGTCGTGCTCTACACCGTCGCGCTCGCCGACGAGGTGATCGTCGTCGCCACGCCCGAGCCGACCTCGCTCACCGACGCCTACGCGACGATCAAGGTGCTGGCCGCGCAGCAGCAGCGCACGCACATCCGGCTGGTCGTCAACCAGAGTCGCCACGCCGGCGAAGGCCGCGCCATCCGCGCGCAGCTTCAGCAGGTGGCCGACCGCTACATCGCCACCGCCAGCGGCGCGCCGCTGCGGCTCGAATGGCTGGGCGACGTGCCGGCCGACCCGGCGATGCGCGAGGCCGTGCAGCAGCGCCGGCTGCTGCTCGACAGCTATCCCGGCGCGAGCGCGGCGCAGGCCATCACCGCCATCGCGGCGCGCCTGGCCGAGTCCGGCTAAGCCGCCCGCAGCAGCACCACCAGCGCGCCGGCGCCGCCCTCGCTGCCGCGCGCCTGCACGAAGGCGGCGACCTCGGCGCGCTGCACCAGCCAGCCGCGCACCTTGCCCTTGAGCACCGCCTCTCGCCCCGGCGAGCCGTTGCCCTTGCCGTGCACGACGCGAACGCAGCGCAGCCCGTGGCGGCCGGCGTCGCGCAGGAAGGCGACGAGCTGCTCGCGCGCCGCGTCGCGGCGCAGGCCGTGCAGGTCGAGCTCGGCCTGGATCGCCCAGTGGCCGCGGCGCAGCTTGCGCACCACGTCGGGGCCGATCTCGGGGCGGCGCCACGACAGCGCCTCGTCGGTGTCGAGCAGCGACTCGACGTCGATCTCGTCGGACAGCGATTCGCGCAGCGCCGCGCGCTCGTCGCGCTCGCGCTGGCGCGGCTCGGGGGCGGGCGGGTCGGCGCGCAAGGTCGCGCG
>JBLMVT010000243.1:0-19397 GCA_050256835.1 Betaproteobacteria bacterium
CCGCAAGTGGAGCAGCGGTCCTGATGGGCGTTGCCGTAGAGCTCGATCACGTCTTGCGCCCCCGCCATCGCCAAGGCCCCATCGATGCGCTCGGTGACGAACAGCACCTCACGCAGGATGCGAGATAGCTCGACGAGAGCCGCGTGAGCGCTCCCCGGAGGGCTGGCGCGGTTGCGTCGCCGCCATTCCTGCCAATAGGACTGGAAGCGCTCGGGGTCGGCCCTCAGGCCTTGCACGTGCGCGAAGGCGCTGCGCTCTGCGAAGCTCCAGGACGCGAAGTTCTCCGTAGCCGACGGGTCTGTGTTGTCGGCTCCGGTCCCCACGAAGAGGACCACGCGCTCCGCACGCCGCAGCCAGGAGGCCACGCGCCGGATCACGGCGACCGGCACGTCGTCCGCGGCAACACCCCGGCTTCTGGCCTTCTTCTGTGCGTACATCGCGTCGTCGCTTCGCTTGACGAGCTCGCGCTTGCCGTCCCCCGCCATGGCCTCGACCACACCCACCGAGACGCCGACCTTCAGCCCGGGGTAACGCGCGCTCCAGTCGCGGGCGCCGATCGCCGGCTGGATGCGAAGCGCGACACTAAGTGCAGTGGATTCGTCGGTGTCGCGAAAGAGGATCGCGAACTCGTCCCCTCCCCAGCGCGCCGGCAGATCCGTCTCCCGGACTTGCATCGACAATTCCGTCGCGATGGCGCACAGCACTTCGTCGCCCGCCGAGTGGGAGTAGGTGTCGTTGATGGTCTTGAACCGGTCGACGTCGATCAGCGCCACGCACAGCCGCGTTCCCGCATCGCGACACGCCGCCGTCCATTCGGTAAGGCATTCGTTGAATCGCCGCAGGTTCGCGATACCCGTCAGAGCGTCTTCATAGGCCCACGTCCTGTACTTGTCGGATTCGGCAGCGAGGCTTCTGATTCGATCCTGGCGCTCGCGAGCGGCCACCTGATGGCCGACCATCTCTGCCCTACCGTCCAGTTGACGCACAGCGAGCATCCGCTCGAGATCGAGCTGCCGCTGCAGTTCCGCGACAGCCTGTTCGACCTGCCCGAGGCGAAGATGGATGTCGCTGCAGAGCCGGTGTCCCCGCGAGGCCAACGGAACGTGCTCGACCTCGCGCGCCCATTCGGCCATGCGGCGCGCATGCAGCTCGGCTGCGTCCACGTTGCCCTCGGCGAGCGCCAGTTCGGCGCGCAGCCACGATTCCGCGGCCAGCAGCCAATCTGACTGGGGTGGCGAAGCCGATGCCGGCCGTCTTTCGTCGAGCCACGCCTGAGCCTGCGACGGGTTGCCTGACCAGACGGACATCAGGCCGCCGGCCACGGCGAGAGAGATCGGCAAGCTGGAGGACAGACCGGGCGTGAGGCTGCCGCCACGAGGCTGCCTCTCCCACTGCTTCCATAGTTCGACGACCTCGGAGATGACGGCTCCTCTGGCTTCCAGATTGCCCTCTTTTCGCTCGCTGGCGGTCCGGAGCACGTTCAGCCAGAGGCCCTCGACGGCCACCTCGAGCTGCTCCCCGACTCCCAGATTGCGTGCGGCGGACTCGCGCGCCGCCTGGAATTCCCTGGTCGATCGTTCGACCCCACCGGCCCACCCGTAGGCCATCGCCAGGGCAAGATGGGCATGCACGGTCCAGCGCCCCGGAGTGAGCTCCTCTGCAAGGGCTGTCGCGAGGGTTGCGGCTTCCACGGCTTCTACGCTGCGGCCGAGCGCCGTGCATGCACGCGCGCAGAGCGACAGCGCAACAATCTCGTCGGCCAGCGCCGGGGCCTGCGCGAAGAGTTCGGCCGCACGCCGTGCCGCGCTGCGCGCGCGATCCCACTGCGAAAGGGCAAGGTCGCAGCAAGCAAGACGGAGCTGCGCATGAGCCACGGCACCGGCGGAGAAAGCGAGCGCCTTGCTCGCATCGAGGAGCCCATGCGCCAGGCGCCGTGCCTCTTCCACAGCGCCTCGCTCGAGCGCGAAGTCGGCCTCGGAAAGTCTCGAGCTGACCTCGTCGGAAGGATCCGACGCTTCGTCTCCGCGGCCGTCCATGTTCGTCCTTGCCGAGCTCGCCGTCGCGAGCCCGGGTCCCAGCGTTGATTACAAATCGTAACGGCGTCGGCCCCGGGCCGACGCTACGTTGGCGAGGACCATGTGACGTTGTTGACGACGACGACCTCGCTTCCGCGGTCCACGACGCCCCGGGCCCGCCGCCCCGATTGGCCCTACAGTGGCGGCATGAACGCGACGACGCCCCGCGGCCCCGCCCTGTCCATGCCGCAGGTGCTGCTGTGCGGCGCCGCCATCGTCACGCTGTCGATGGGCATCCGGCACGGCTTCGGGCTGTGGCTGCAGCCGATGACGATGGAGCGCGGCTGGAGCCGCGAGACCTTCGCCTTCGCGCTGGCGGTGCAGAACCTGGTGTGGGGCCTGGCCGGCCCGTTCGCCGGCATGGTCGCCGACCGCTGGGGCGCGGTGCGCGTGCTCGTCGTCGGCACGCTGCTGTACGCCGCCGGGCTGGTGCTGATGGCGCTCTCGACCTCGGGGCTGGCGCTGACCGGCAGCGCCGGGCTGCTGATCGGCGTGGCGCAGGCCGGCACGACCTACGCGGTGATCTACGGCGTGATCGGCCGCAACGTCGCGCCCGACCGCCGCTCGTGGGCGATGGGCGTGACGGCCGCCGCCGGCTCGTTCGGCCAGTTCCTGATGGTGCCGGTCGAGAACGGGCTGATCGGCCGCTTCGGCTGGCAGGAGGCGCTGGTCATCCTCGGCTGCGCGGCGCTGGCGATGCTGCCGCTGGCCTTCGGGCTGCGGGAGCCGCCGCTCGCGAGCGCGCATCACCACGGCCCGCCGCAGGGCGTCGGCCACGCGATGCGCGAGGCCTTCGGCTACCGCAGCTTCCAGCTGCTCACCGCCGGCTATTTCGTGTGCGGCTTCCAGGTCGTGTTCATCGGCGTGCACCTGCCGAGCTACCTGCGCGACAAGGGCTTCGCGCCCGAGGTCGCGACCGCCGCGCTGGCGCTGATCGGGCTGTTCAACGTGTTCGGCACCTACGCCGCCGGGCTGCTCGGCCAGCGCCTGCCCAAGCGCCACATCCTGGCGGCGATCTACCTGCTGCGCGCGGCGGTCATCGTGGCCTTCCTCGCGCTGCCGCTGACGGCGACGAGCGTCTACGTGTTCGCCGCGACGATGGGCCTGCTGTGGCTGTCGACGGTGCCGGTGACCAACGCCACTCTGGCGCAGATCTTCGGCGTGCGCCACCTGTCGATGCTCGGCGGCTTCGTGTTCCTCAGCCACCAGATCGGCTCGTTCCTCGGCGTCTGGCTCGGCGGCCGGCTGTACGACGCCACCGGCAGCTACGACGTGGTGTGGTGGATCGCCGTCGCGCTCGGCGTGTTCGCCGCGCTCGTCAACCTGCCGGTGCGCGAGACGGCGATCGCGCGGCCGGCGCTGGCGTCGGCATGAACGCGCGGCGCCTGGCGGCTTGGGCGGTGCTCGTCGCCGCGCTGCTCGCCGTGTTCGCGCTCTACCTGCGGCCCGACATGGTGATGAGCGTGGCCACGCAGCTCTGGAACTGCTTCTAAGGTGAGCGCGCCGCACGCCGCGCTCGCGCCCTCGCCGTGGGTGCGGCGCTGGTCGACGCTGGTCGGCGCCGGCGCGAGCGTGCTCGACGTGGCCTGCGGCTCGGGCCGGCACGTGCGCTGGTTCGCGGCGCAGCACGCGCGCGTCACCGCGCTCGACCGCGACGCCGCCGCGCTGGAAGGGCTGCGCGGCGTGGCGCACGAGATCGTCGTCGCCGACATCGAGACCGGGCCGTGGCCCTTCCCCGGGCGGCGCTTCGACGCGGTGGTCTGCACCCACTACCTGTGGCGAGCGCTGCTGCCGGCGATCGTCGCGGCCGTGGCCGACGGCGGCGTGCTGATCTACGAGACCTTCGCGCTCGGCAACGCCAGCGTCGGCCGGCCGTCGAACCCGGACTTCCTGCTGCGCCCGGGCGAGCTGCTCGAGGCGGCGCGCGGACTGCGCGTCGTCGCCTACGAGGACGGCTTCCTCGACGCGCCGCCGCGCTTCGTGCAGCGCATCGCCGCGGTGCGCGAGGTTCCCGGCCCGCTGCCGGCGCGCTACCCGCTGTGAAGCGCCCGCTTCAGCGCCAGTCGACGACGCCGAAGCGGTCCTGCCCGATCAGCGAGTAGAAGACGCCGGCCGTCACCTGCGTCTGGCGCGTCGTGCCGAGCGCGGTGAAGCGCGCGTCGCGGCGGTTGGCGACGAGCCGCAACGTCAGCGCGCGGCGCGGGGCGATGCGCCAGCTCAGCGACGCCTCGCCGCGCACGATGTTGTCGCGCCCGCCGCTCGTTCCGGAGGCGAGGTTGCTGACGAAGTACTCGCGCGCCACCAGGTCGAGCGAGGTGCGGTCGTCGTCGGTCAGCCGCAGCGCGAGCAGCGCCTGCGGCGCGACGCCGTAGTTGTAGTCGCGTTCGCCGATGCGCCCGCGCGTCGTGCCGACCGCCGCGTAGCCCAGCCCGGCGAGCGCCGTGCCCTGCAGCGACAGCGTGCGGCCGAGCCACCACTGCGCGGTCGAGCCGACCGCGAGCGCGGTGGTCGACACGCGCCAGGTCTGCGGCGCGATGTAGTCGTAGCTGCCGTACAGGCCCCACACGCCGCGCCAGACGTCGCCGATGCCGTACGGCCGGCCGAGCAGCAGGCCGCGCGTCATCACGCTCTCGATCGTGTTCGCGCTCGAAGCCGTGGCCTGGAAGGCGAAGTAGTCGAACGGGCGCGCATAGTCGTAGCCGGGGCGGCCGGGCAGGCCGTAGTCGATCGCGAAGTCGATCTGCGCCTCGTGGCGCCGGACATCGCGCCGCGAGGTGCCGACGTCGCTCTTGATGCTGCCGCTGTAGCCGAACTGCAGGCGGCTGTAGTAGGCGGCGTCGTGGCTGGAGAACGCGCCGCCCGGGCGAGCGCCGAGCGCCCAGCGGTTGAAGCCGGCCGACGGCGAGATCGCCGCCGCCGCGACCTCGCGCCAGAACGGGTCGAGCCCGCCGCCGCGCTCGAGCACCAGGCTCGACATGCGGTACAGCGCCTCGCCGAGGAAGCTGCCGCCGATGCCGCTGGCCACCTGGTCGTTGCGCGAGGGATGCGTGTTCTCGCCGGCGATCTCCCACAGCGCACTGCCGGCAAAGGTGTACGCGAGCGAGTGCCAGTAGTCGAAGCCGGCCGAGCGCGCGAAGCCCTGGTAGATCGCACCCTGGTACGGATGGCCGAGCTGGTTGATGCGGAACGGGTCCTTGTCCGTGCCCCAGTCGCTCGTCAGGTTGCGGCGGATGCTGGGCAGGCTGACGCGGTAGTCGTCGGGCTGCGAGCCGAACCAGCGGTTGGCGCGATTGACCAGCACCTGGAAGCCGACGATCTCCCATGCCGGCAGCCAGGGGTCGGGCTGGCCGCACGCGCAGGCCGCGCAGGCGAGGAGCGATGCGCAGACGCTGCCGGGCATGATGCTCCGCAAGAGCAGGTGGTGTGCCCGTCGTGCATCGCGCGTTCGGTGTGGCGTGGGTTCGGGCTGAGATGGGGTTAGCGTGCGGTGCGCTCGGCGTGGCCGGTGGCCCGGGGGTGCGTTCTCCGGCCCACGCTCGCGGGGCACCCACCGCAGCAGTTGAGCGCTGCCTCTTCAACGCCGCCGCGGCGTGCGCATTGCTCCGCTACCGCGAATGGGGCCTGCGCCCGCACCCCCGGGCCACCGACCCAACGACCACTGCGGCGTGCCACTCGCGGAGTGCCACCGCAGGAGGTTGCAGGGCGGGGGTGGCGCCTGCGGGCGCAGGCCCCATTCGCGGTCGCCTGGCTGATTGCGCGGCACCGCGGTGCTGAAGGCACAGCCTCGCGCGTGCCGTGGCGCCCGCCCGCGAGCGTGGGCCGGAGAACGCAGGCGCCGCCCCCGCCCTGCCGCAGCCGCCTTGGCAGGCGGTTCAGCCGCGCCCGCGCAGCAGCATTTCGGCGATCGCGAAGTCTTCGGGCCAGGTGACCTTGAGGTTGTCGACGCTGCCGCGCACCAGCCGTGGCGCCAAGCCCGACGCCTCGATCGCGGCGGATTCGTCGGTCACGTCGGGGCCGGCCGCGGCGAGCGCGCGGGCGAGCAGGTCGCAGCGGAACATCTGCGGCGTTTGCGCAACCCACTTGCCGCGCCGATCCAGCGTCGCGGCGACGCGCGGTGCGGCGTCGTCGCCCTGCTGCTGCTTGAGCGTGTCGGCCAGCGGCAGCGCGAGCAGGCCGCCGACTGCGTCGCTCTCGCAGGCGTCGATCAGCCGCTCGATCGACCCCGGGCGCACCAGGCAGCGCGCCGCATCGTGCACCAGCACCCAGTCGTGCTCGCTCGCGCCGCGTGCTGCGAGCGCCGCCAGCCCGTTGACGACGCTCTGTGCGCGCGTGGCGCCGCCGACGCGCGCGACCCAGCCGCCGAAGCCGGGAACGTGGCGCTCGAACAGGTCGTCGTCGGGTGCAAGCACGACCAGCGTGGCCGCGATACGCGGCACGCGCGCGAGCGCGTCGAGCGTGTGCGCGACCATAGCGCGGCCGGCGATGCTCGCGTACTGCTTGGGCAGCGTGCCGCCGGCGCGCGAGCCGGTGCCGGCACAGGGCACGAGGGCATGGCAGCGCGCGGAAGGTGCGTTCATCGCGGGATTCTAAAATCGCGCTTCGTGTGAACGCCCCGACGCCCGCGCGCCGGGGCGCTTCGCTTTTGCACCCCTCCAATGCAGATCCCCTCGATCGCCCCCGGCAAGCGCCACACGCTGCCGCGCCCGCACGGCTCGGCCGACGCGCTGCTGCTCGCGCGGTTTGCCCTGCAGCGCAAGGCCGCGGGCTCGCTCGTCACGATCGTCACCGCCGAGCCGGCCGACGCGCAGCGGCTGGAAGACGAGCTGGCCTTCTTCGCGCCGGCGCTGCGCATCGCCGTCTTCCCCGACTGGGAGACACTGCCGTACGACACCTTCTCGCCGCACCAGGACCTGATCTCCGAGCGTCTGGCGACGCTGTGGCGCATCCGCCAGGGAAAGGACGTCGACGTCGTGCTGCTGCCGGCGACGACCGCGCTGGTGCGCATCGCGCCGCCGTCGTTCCTCGCCGCCTACACCTTCGACTTCAAGCAGGGCGAGCGGCTCGACGAGGCCGCTCTGAAGGCGCAGCTCACGCTGGCCGGCTACACGCACGTGAGCCAGGTCGTGTCGCCGGGCGAGTACGCGGTGCGCGGCGGGCTGATCGACCTGTTCCCGATGGGCTCGGCCGTGCCCTACCGCGTCGACCTGTTCGGCGACGAGGTCGATTCGATCCGCACCTTCGACCCCGACACGCAGCGCTCGCTCTACCCGGTGCCCGAGGTGCGGCTGCTGCCCGGCCGCGAGTTCCCGATGGATGAGGCCGCGCGCACGGCGTTCCGAGCGCGCTGGCGCGAGAAGCTCGAGGGCGACCCGACCAAGGTGCGGCTGTACAAGGACATCGGCGCGGGGCTCGCGACCGCGGGGATCGAGTACTACCTGCCGCTGTTCTTCGACCAGACGGCGACGCTGTTCGACTACCTCGGCGAAGGTGCGACGCTCGCCCTGCACGGCGAGGTCGACGCGGCACTGCGCAAGTTCTGGGACGACACGCGCGAGCGCTTCCGCTTCCTGCAGCACGACCGCGAGCGCCCGATCCTGCCGCCGGAGACACTGTTCCTCAAGCCCGACGACTTCTTCGCGCGCAGCCACGGCTTCGCGACGCTCGCGCTGCGGGGTGAAGAGGCCGGCCGCTGGGCGCTCCCCCTGCCCGACCTGGCGGTCGAGCGCGGCGCGACCGACCCGCTCGCGAAGCTGCAGTCGCACCTGGCGACGACGCAGCAGCGTGTGCTGATCGCCGCCGAGAGCGAGGGCCGTCGCGAGTCGCTGCTCGAGCTGCTGCGCGACCACGGCATCGAGCCGCCGTCGGTCGCCTCGCTGGCCGACTTCGAGGCCGGCGGCGAGCGCGTCGCGATCGCCGTCGCGCCACTCGCCGAAGGCTTCCTCTGGGCGGACGCCGGCATCGAGTTCGTCACCGAGACCGAGCTGTTCGCCGCGCCGCCGACCGCACGCCGGCGCCGGCGCCAGCAGGAGCTGACGAGCGACGTCGACGCGCTGATCAAGGACCTGTCGGAGCTGAAGGTCGGCGACCCGGTGGTGCACGTCAACCACGGCATCGGCCGCTACATCGGGCTGGTGAACATCGACCTCGGCGACGGCCCGTCCGAGTTCCTGCACCTCGAGTACGCCGACAAGGCGACGCTGTACGTCCCGGTCGCGCAGCTGCACCTGATCGGCCGCTACACGGGCGTGAGCGCGGAAGAGGCGCCGCTGCACAAGCTGGGCTCCGGGCAGTGGGAAAAGGCGCGTCGCAAGGCGGCCGAGCAGGTGCGCGACACCGCCGCCGAGCTGCTCGACCTCTATGCCCGGCGCGCCGCGCGCGAGGGCTATGCCTTCCGCTTCACGCCGCACGACTACGAGGCCTTCGCGGCGAGCTTCGGCTTCGAGGAGACGCCCGACCAGCACGCTGCGATCCACGCCGTGATCCAGGACATGATCTCGCCGCGGCCGATGGACCGGCTGGTGTGCGGCGACGTCGGCTTCGGCAAGACCGAGGTCGCGCTGCGCGCCGCCTTCGTCGCCGTCAACGCGGGCAAGCAGGTCGCACTGCTCGCACCGACGACGCTGCTGGCCGAGCAGCACTTCCAGACGATCAGCGACCGCTTCGGCAAGTGGCCGGTGAAGGTGGCCGAGATGTCGCGTTTCCGCTCGGCCCGGGAGACCAAGGCGACGCTCGAGGGGCTGGCCGACGGCAGCATCGACATCGTGGTCGGCACGCACAAGCTGCTCAGCCAGCACACGCAGTTCAAGCGGCTGGGCCTGCTCATCATCGACGAGGAGCACCGCTTCGGCGTGCGCCACAAGGAGGCGATGAAGGCGCTGCGCGCCGAGGTCGACGTGCTGACGCTGACCGCCACGCCGATCCCGCGCACGCTCGGCATGGCGCTGGAAGGCCTGCGCGACCTGTCGGTGATCGCCACCGCGCCACAGCGCCGGCTGTCGATCAAGACCTTCGTGCGCAACGAGTCGAGCGGCACCATCCGCGAGGCGGTGCTGCGCGAGCTCAAGCGCGGCGGGCAGGTCTATTTCCTGCACAACGAGGTCGAGACGATCCAGCACCGGCGCGAGAAGCTCGAGGCGCTCGTGCCCGAGGCGCGCATCGCCGTCGCGCACGGCCAGATGCCCGAGCGCGAGCTGGAGCGCGTGATGCGCGACTTCGTCGCCCAGCGCTACAACTTGCTGCTGTGCTCGACGATCATCGAGACCGGCATCGACGTGCCGAGCGCCAACACGATCGTGATCGCGCGCGCCGACAAGTTCGGCCTGGCGCAGCTGCACCAGCTGCGCGGGCGCGTCGGCCGTTCGCACCACCAGGCCTATGCCTATCTGATGGTGCCCGACATGGAAGGCCTCACCAAGCAGGCCGCGCAGCGTCTCGAGGCGATCCAGCAGATGGAGGCGCTGGCATCGGGCTTCTACCTCCCGATGCACGCCCTCGAGATCCGCGGCGCCGGCGAGATCCTCGGCGAGGCGCAGAGCGGCAACATGATGGAGGTCGGCTTCCAGCTCTACAACGAGATGCTGGCCGAGGCGGTGCGCGCGCTGAAGGCCGGCCGCGAGCCGGAGCTGCTCGGCCCGCTCGTCGTCACCACCGAGATCAACCTGCACGCCCCGGCGCTGCTTCCCGACGCCTACTGCGGCGACGTGCACACGCGGCTGTCGCTGTACAAGCGGCTCGCCAGCGCCGAGCGCGCCGAGCAGATCGACGCCCTGCTCGAGGAGATCACCGACCGCTTCGGCAAGCTGCCGCCGCAGGGCCAGACGCTGTTCGACACGCACCGCCTGCGCGTGCTCGCCCGGGGCTACGGCGTGGCGAAGATCGACGCCGCGCCGGCGGCGACGACGATCACCTTCCGGCCAAACCCGCCGATCGACGCGCAGTCGATCATCGAGCTAGTGCAGAAGAACCGGCAGGTCAAGCTGGCCGGCAACGAGAAGCTGCGCATCGAGCGGGCGCTGCCCGAGGCGCGCGAGCGCGCGCAGCTGGTGCGCGACGTGCTGCGCTCGCTGCGCATGGCGCGACCGGCGGAGGCCAAGGTCGCCACGACGTGATCCACGAGGAATACGCCCCGGGGCTGTTCATCCGCGGCTTCACACCGCCGCTGGCGCTGTCGGACTTCGGGCTGGTCGCCTTCGACATGGACTCGACGCTGATCAACATCGAGTGCGTCGACGAGATCGCCGAGGTCGCGGGCCGGCGCGCCGAGGTCGCGGCGATCACCGAAGCGGCGATGCGCGGCGAGATCGCCGACTACAAGGACAGCCTGCGCCGGCGGCTGGCGCTGCTGCGCGGCGTGCCGGCGGCCGCGCTGGAGCAGGTGTACTCGCACCACCTGCAGTTCAACCCCGGCGTCGAGACCTTCGTGCGCGCCTGCCAGGCGGCCGGGCTGAAGACGCTGCTGATCTCGGGTGGCTTCACCTTCTTCAGCGAGCGCATCCGCACGCGGCTCGGGCTCGACTTCGCGCGCGCCAACATGCTCGAGGTCGAGGACGGCCGGCTCACCGGCCGGCTGGTCGAGCGGCCCTGGGGCGACATCGTCGACGGCGCCGAGAAGCGGCGCGTGGTGCTCGAGGTCTGCGAACTGATGGGCATCGGCCCCGAGCGCGCGATCGCGGTCGGCGACGGCGCCAACGACCTGCCGATGATGGCCGTCGCCGGGCTGTCGATCGCCTACCACCCCAAGCCCGCCGTGCGCGCGCTGGCGATGGTTTCGATCATGGAAGGCGGCATGGACCGCGCGCTCGACGTTCTCGAGCCTTGAGCCTGCGCAAGCGCGGCCGTGTTCCCGGCCGCGGGGCGGGGTTTACCTGATCCCGGCGGCGCGATTTCCGGTTCTAGGATGACCCGCTTCAGCCACCCGCCGGAAGGACGTTCATGAGCGCGCAGACCAAGTTCCTGCTCGACGAGAGCCGGATTCCCAAGCACTGGTACAACATCCAGGCCGACCTGCCGAAGCCGGCGCCACCGGTGCTGCACCCCGGAACGATGCAGCCTGTCGGCCCCGACGACCTCGCGCCGCTGTTCCCGATGGAGCTGATCCTGCAGGAGGTCAGCACCGAGCGCGAGGTGCCGATCCCCGAGCCCGTGCGCGAGGTGTTTCGCCTGTGGCGGCCGTCCCCGCTGATCCGCGCCCACCGGCTGGAGAAGGTGCTCGGCACGCCGGCGAAGATCTACTACAAGTACGAGGGCGTCTCGCCTGCCGGCTCGCACAAGCCGAACACCGCGGTGCCGCAGGCCTGGTACAACCAGCAGGCCGGCGTGCGCAAGCTCACCACCGAGACGGGCGCCGGCCAGTGGGGCTCGTCGCTGGCGTTCGCGGGCGCGCTGTTCGGCCTCGACGTGACGGTGTTCCAGGTGCGCGTCTCGTACGACCAGAAGCCGTACCGCCGCGCGCTGATGGAGACCTACGGCGCGCGCTGCATCGCCTCGCCGTCGGACATGACGAACTCGGGCCGGGCCGTGCTGGCCAAGGACCCGGAGCACCCCGGCTCGCTGGGCATCGCCATCTCCGAGGCGGTCGAGATCGCCGCGACCCACGACGACACCAAGTACGCGCTCGGCTCGGTGCTCAACCACGTGCTGATGCACCAGACGGTCATCGGCCAGGAAGCGATCGCCCAGCTCGAGATGGCCGGCGACGACCCCGACGTGATCGTCGGCTGCACGGGCGGCGGTTCCAACTTCGCCGGCATCGCGTTCCCGTTCATCGGCATGCAGCTGCGCGGCGGCAAGAAGCGGCGCATCGTCGCCGTCGAGCCGGCGGCCTGCCCGTCGCTGACGCGCGGCAAGTACGCCTACGACTTCGGCGACACCGGCCACCTGACACCGCTGGCCAAGATGCACACGCTGGGCTCGACCTTCACACCGCCGGGCTTCCATGCCGGGGGCCTGCGCTACCACGGCATGGCGCCGCTGGTCTCGCACCTGGCGCAGCTCGGCATCATCGAGGCGACCGCGTACCACCAGACGCAGTGCTTCCAGGCCGGCGTGCAGTTCGCGCGCGCCGAGGGCATCGTGCCGGCGCCGGAGGCCAACCACGCGGTGCTCGGCGCCATCACCGAGGCGATGCGCTGCAAGCGCGAAGGCCGCTCCGAGGTGATCCTGTTCAACCTGTGCGGGCACGGGCACTTCGACATGTCGGCCTACAGCGCCTACATGGCCGGCAAGCTCACCGACCAGTCGTACGACGAAGCCGAGCTGGCGATGGCGCTGGCGGGGCTGCCGTCGGTGCCGGCCTGAGCCAGGGTCAGGACGGCATCGTCGCCAGCACGACGATGCCGTCCTCGTCGGCGACGAGCCAGTCGCCGGGGCGCACGGCGACGCCCTGCACCTGCACGGGCACGTCACGGCGGCCCTCGCCGCGCTTGTCGGTGGGCAGCGGCAGCAGCGCCAGCGCGCGGATGCCGACGCGCTCGGCACGCAGCTCGGCCGCGTCGCGAACGCAGCCATCGACGACGATGCCGGCCCAGCCGTTCCTCGCCGCGGCGGCGGCGAGGTTGCCGCCGACCAGCGCGCGGCGCAGCGAGCCGCCGCCGTCGACGACGAGCACGCGGCCGACGCGGCCGAAGGGCGTCTCGACGGTCCCCGGCTCGTCGAGCGCCGCCTTGACGAGCGAGTTGTCCTCGAAGCACTTCACCGTCGACACCGGGCCGGCGAAGGCGGCCACGCCGCCGTAGCTCGCGAACGCCGGCGGCAGCACGCGGAACGCTCCGGAGGCATCGGCCTTGTGCACGTCGCACAGGTCGCAGGTCGAGAAGGTGTGCCGGGCGGTCATGCGTTCTCCACTTTGCGGATGGCGGGCTTCACGTCCTCGCGGCGCGGCGGCAGCATCACCTGGTGCGAGCGCGCGGCGTTGAGGATGATCGCCGTCGACGTCTCGGCCAGCAGGCAGAAGCGTGTCACCACGGCGTCGAGGTGCGCGACGTCGATGACGGCGATCTCGAGGATCCAGCTGTCCTCGCCGGTCACGTTCCAGGCGTTCACGACTTCGGGCGTCTGCCCGATCAGCTTGACCATGCGCGCGTACTCGACGCGACCGGCGCGCACGACGGCGCGGATGCCGTAGCCGATGGCGCCGAGGTTGACCGTCGCGCGGTAGCCAGTGATGACGCCGGCCGCCTCGAGCTTGCGCACGCGCTCGGCGGCCGCGGGCGGCGACAGGTGTACGCGCCGTCCGAGTTCGGCCATCGACAGGCGCGCGTCGGCCTGCAGCTCAGCGAGGATGCGCGTGTCGTAGGCGTCGAGGACGGCGACTTCGGGGTTCGGCATGCGCAAAGCGTAGCAGGCTTTCTTCCTTGCATTCGAAGGCGCAAGGCTGCTCTTTCCTTCGAACGATGCTGCGAACGCGAGGACCGGTTTCCTACCATGGCGACCATGGACCGCACGCTCGCCCTCCCTGCCGCGCGCGCGCCGCGCGGCCTGTTCGGCCTGCCGCCGCTCGTCGTCGCCTGCCTGCTCGCGACCTGGCTGATCTGGGGCTCGACCTACCTCGCGATCAAGTTCGCGCTCGTCAGCTTCCCGCCCTTCGTCGGCATGGCCACGCGCTTCCTCGCCGCCGGGCTGGGCCTCGCGGGCTGGATGCGCTGGGCGCGCCGCGCGCCCTGGCCGGACGCACGGCAGTGGCGCCACGCGCTCGTCGTCGGCGCGCTGATGCTCGGCGGCGGGATGGGTGCGACGGCCTACGCCGAGCAGAGCATCGGCTCGGGGCTGGTCGTCGCCTTCATCGCCATCGCGCCGGCGATCATGACGCTCGGCCAGTGGCTGTTCTGGCGCGTCGCGCCGGGCCGCGTCGAGTCGCTGGGCATCGCGGTCGGCCTGGCCGGCGTGGTGCTGCTCACGCGCGGCCAGGGCCTCCAGGGCTCGGGCGCGGGGCTGGCGGCGATCGTCATCGCCTGCGTCGCCTGGTGCGCAGGCAGCCTGCTCAGCCAGCGCCGCCTGCCGCTCGCGCCGGGTGCGATGGGTTTCGCCAGCGAGATGGTCTGCGGCGGCGTCGTGCTGCTGGCGATGGCGGCGCTGCACGGCGAGTGGCCGACCCTCGCCGCGCGCTGGCCGCCCGAGCCGCGGGCCGTCGCGGCGTGGGCCTATCTCGTCGTGTTCGGCTCGCTGGTCGCGTTCAACGCCTACATGCTGCTGCTCGCGCGCACCTCGGCCGCTCTGGCGTCGAGCTACGCCTTCGTCAACCCGGTGATCGCGCTGCTGCTGGGCGTGACGCTCGGCGCCGAAACCGTGAGCGGGTTCGAGTGGGCGGCAGCGGGCGTGGTGCTCGCTGGCGTGGTGCTGGTGGTGGCGGGGCGACGCGCGCGCTGAAGCAGGGCGCGCCGCCCCTCGCCACGGTCAGCTGCAGTGGCCCGGACCGGTCGCGCCGTTGTTGTAGTTGTCCAGCAGTGTCGTCAGGCTCGACGTGACGGCTGGGGCCAGATACCCCGTGCCGACCGGCGGCACGACCAGCGATGCGATCAGCGCGTCGGCCGCTGCCACGGTCGCGGCAATCGACGTCGGGTCGGTGCCGTTCGCGAGGTTGAGCTTGGCCGCGATCAACTGGTGCGCCAGTGCCAGCAGCCCGTTGCCGGCGGCCGCCGTGTTGAAGATGGCGAGCAGCTGGAGGTCCGTGTAGCTCACGCTGCCGAGCGTCAAGCTGGTGACCGGCCAGGTGTTCGTGTTCTCGCCGACCGGCACCGGACCGTGCGTCTTCCAGTAGCCCTGCGTGTAGGTGCAGGCCGGGACCTCGGTGCAGGACAGGGTCGACGCCTCCAGGTTGGCGCTCCAGTCGCTCTTCTGGTAGTCGTCGTTCGCATGCGCGAAGGCGCGGAACACGTAGGTCGTGCCGCATTCGAGCGGGTCCGTGCAGCTCGTCGACGCACCGTTGTCGAACAGGAAGTCGCCCACGACGACCGTCACCGATTCGCCGGCCGCGAGGTTGTAGCGCGAAAGGTTGGCGCTGCCCGAGAAGCCAGCGTCGCACAGCAGCCCCGACGTGCCCGACGGCCAGCCGTAGAGGTCGAAGTCCGACTTCTTCATCCACTGAAGCGAGAAGCCGTTCGGCGCACCGTAGGCCCCGGCCGTGAACTGGATGGTGATCGACGCCTGCGAGCGATCGGCGCAGCCGAGCACTGGCGTGCCGAGGATGGGCTTTGCCGGCTTGCCTTGTGCGGTCTCGCGCGTCGCGACGGCGTCGCCGCCGCCACCGCAGCCGGCGAGCCCGAACGCGGTCGCTGCCAGCGTGCCGGTGCCGCCGACGGCGAGGCGCAGGAAGCGCCGGCGCGAATTCCCCGATGTCGATTGCCTGTTCATGATTTCCCCTTGGTCGTGGATCTGAAGCGCCTTCAGGGCGCCTGGTCACGACTCTAGGTTTCGCGGGCCTTCGCGCCCCATCCCCGGATCGGAGGGCGGGGCCGTGCGGCGCGTGCAATCCGTCGCACTCGCGGCGGTTGTTTCAACGCCGGCGTCGCAGGCGCGCGAACGCGGCCGCCTGGCTCGCGTCAGCGGTCTTCGGTGAAGCGCGTGCCGCGCAACATCCCGCGGCCGTCGCGGTCGCGCAGCTCGACGATGCCGTCGTCGCGCACGCGCGCGCTGACCGAGTGCTCGAGCGCGGTGAGGATGCGGTCCTCCTGCTCGAGCTGCAGGCGGTTGCAGCGCGCCTGCGTGGTGAGCTTGATCGGCCCGATGCGCAGCGCCGTGCCGTCGAGCGTGTAGCTCGCTGCCATGCTGTTGCAGCTGGTGTGTCCGCCGAGGTGTCCGTCGGCCCCGAAGTCGATGCGGGCGTGGCTGCGGTCGAGGATCGGCTCGCGCATCGCCTGGTCGATGCGCCACAGGCCGTGCACGTCCAGCGGCGCGGTATCGCCCGCGCGGGCAGCCGCAGCGACGACGGCGAGCGCGCCGACGAACACGCGGGCGGCGGTCCTCATGCCGCGCTCCGGCCGAGCGCTGCCGCGCGGATCGCCGACAGCGTCGTGCGGCTGGTGATCACCTCGGCATCCAGCCGCAGGTGCAGCAGCGTCGGCTCGGCGCGCGCCAGCGCCGCAGCGAAGGCGGGCTCGAACTGTGCCGTCTCGCGCACCGTCTCGGCGGCGAAGCCGTAGGCGCGCGCGAGCAGCGCGAAGTCGGGGTTGAACAGATCGCTGCCGCTCACGCGGCCCGGGAACTCGCGCTCCTGGTGCATGCGGATCGTGCCGTAGCTGCCGTTGTCCACAACGATCACGATCGGACGCGCGCCGTGCGCGCGCGCGGTGGCGAGCTCCTGTCCGGTCATGAGGAAGTCGCCGTCGCCGCTGAAGACGACGACGCAGCGGCCCGGATGCAGCAGGCTCGCCGCGACGCCTGCCGGCAAGCCGTAGCCCATCGCGCCCGAGGTCGGCGCGAGCTGCGTGCCGAGCGCGCCATAGCGCCAGTAGCGATGCAGCCAGCCGCTGAAGTTGCCGGCACCGTTGGCGACGATCGTGTCGGCGGGCGCGAGTCGCTGCATCGTCTTCACCACATCGGCGAGGTCGAGCGGCGCGACTGCCGGAGCGTCGAGGTTGGCCTCGTAGTCGGCATGCGCGTCGCGCGTCCACGCGGCCCAGCGCGCGGCCGGGGGCGGCGCCAGCGTGTCGAGTGCCGGCGCCGCGCACGCCATCGACGCCTGCAGCAGCACGTCGGCTTCGTAGACGCGGCCCAGCTCCTCGGCGCCGGCCTGCGCGTGGATCAGCTTCTGGCACGCCTGCGGCGCCTCGAGCAGCGTGTAGCCGCCGGTCGTCATCTCGCCCAGCCGCGCGCCGATCGCGAGCACCAGGTCGGCGTCGCGGATGCGCCCCGCGAGGCGCGGATTGATGCCGATGCCGACATCGCCCGCGTACAGCGGGTGGCAGTTGTCGAAGCGGTCCTGGAAGCGGAACGCGCAGGCCACCGGCAGCTGCCAGCGCTCGGCGAAGCGCTCGAGCGCAGAGCGCGCTTCGATCGTCCAGCCGCTGCCGCCGGCGATAACGACCGGGCGCTCGGCCGCTGCGAGCAGTTCGCCCGCGCGCGCCAACGCCTGCGGCGCGGGCCAGGCGAGCGCGGCCTCGACGCGCGGCAGCACGGGCACGGCAGTGCGCGCCATCAGCACGTCCTCGGGCAGCGCCAGCACGACCGGCCCCGGCCGCCCCTGCAGGGCGATGTGGAAGGCGCGCGCGACGTACTCGGGCAGCCGGTCGGCCGACGCCACCTCGCCGACCCACTTCGCGAGCCCGCCGCTGTTCGGGCCGAACACGGCGCGGTAGTCGAGCTCCTGGAACGACTCGCGGTCGCGCGTGTCGCTCGCCACCTGGCCGACGAACAGGACGAGCGGCGTGCTGTCCTGGAAGGCGGTGTGCACGCCGATGGCGGCGTTGGTCGCGCCCGGTCCGCGCGTGACGAAGCAGATGCCGGGCCGCCCGCTGAGCTTGCCCTGCGCGTCGGCCATGAAGGCGGCGCCGCCCTCCTGCCGGCAGGCGACGAAGCGGATGCGCCGTCGGTGCTCGTGAAAACCGTCGAGCACCGCGAGGTAGCTCTCGCCGGGCACGCCGAAGCAGGTGTCGATGCCCTGCGCGATCAGCGCCTCGACCAGCGCATGGCCGGCCAGGCGCGGGGTGGCTTCGCTCATGCCGGCGATGGTAGCCGGCGGCTCGTCACGCGGGCGCCAGCGCGGTTCGCCGCACCCGGCGCACGTTGAACGCGGTGGTCACGATCACCGCCTGCACCAGCGCGATGCCCATCCACACGGCCGCCGGCCGGTGCAGGTCCATCAGGGCGCCGAAGATCAGCGGGGCGATCGCCTGGCCGATGTCGAGCCCCGAGTAGACGACGCCGTAGACCCGGCCGGTGGCGTTGTCCGGCGCCGAGCGCTTGACGATCAGGTCGCGCGACGGCCCGGCCAGCCCGGTGGCGAAGCCCATCGCGCCGAACAGCACCGGCACTGCGAGGGGCGCGAGGTCGGCCAGGCCGAGCGCGAGCGCGATCAGCGCGGCGCCCCCGAAGCCGGCAGCGACCACCCTCTCGCAACGCGCCGGGTCTGCGACCAGGAAGCCGCCGGCGATCATCCCGCCGGCGCTGCACAGCATGTAGATCGACAGGCACATGCCGGCCAGCCGCTGCGGCACGTCGTGCAACTGGCGCGCGGCCTCGGGCGCGAACGCCTGCACGCCCGACAGCGCCATGGCGAAGAACAGGAAGAAGGCGAAGCACATCCAGACCGCCGGGATCTTCAGGAACGCCAGGCTGTGCTCGGCGGCGTGCGTGCGCGCGGCGGAAGGGGCGGGCGACGCTACCGGCGCCAGCGCCAGCCGCTCGCGGTTGAGCCACAGCACGGCCAGCACGGTGAGGGGCAGCGCCGCCGCCGCGAGCAGCGCGACGCGCCACGAGAACGCGTAGGCCAGCGGCACCAGCAGCGCCGGCGCCGCCGCCCAGCCGAGGTTGCCCGTGATGCCGTGCACGCTGAAGGCGTGGCCGAGCCGCGGCTGCGCGACCTTGCGGTTGAGCAGCGTGAAGTCGACCGGGTGGAACACGCCGTTGCCGATGCCGGCGACGACCGAGAAGCCGGCCAGCATCCACCAGCTCTGGCTGGCCGCGAAGCCGAGCGCTGCCAGCCCGAGCAGGCCGAGCCCGCCGAACAGCACCGGCCGCGGCCCGACGCGGTCGACGAGGAAGCCGGCCAGCGCCTGCACCGCGCACGAGACGACGAAGAAGATCGACATCAGCAGGCCCAGCTCGGCGTAGCTGACGTGGAAGGCGTCCTTCAGCCAGGGGAACAGCGGCGCCAGCAGCAGCTGGCTGAAGTGGCTCACGCTGTGCGCCAGCCCGACCAGGCCGATGACGGCCGCATCCTCGCGCAAGGCGGTCGGGGGCGGGCGGGCAGCGAGCGTGGACATGCGAAGGCGAGCGCCGGAAACGGTTCGATGATAGCCAGCGCGGCCGCGACGCGATTACGATAGGCGGCCAACTTCTGTCGAATTCATGCCAAGCCCTTCCGCACCGCGCCGCGCGCCCCGGTCGGCCCTGCTCGGTCCGCTCGCGCCGCACCTGTACGTGCCCGGCCCGGCCCGGCCGGTGCGCGCCAAGCGGCGAGCGCTGTCGGCCGAGACGCAGGTCGTTCCGCACCGCCACCCGTGGGCCCAGGTCGCGCTGTCAACCACCGGCGTCGTCCGCCTGACCGTCGACCGCGGCAGCTACATCGTGCCGCCCTCGCGCGCGCTGTGGATCCCGCCCGGCGTCGAGCACACGGTGACGGCGGTCGAGGACTGCGAGCTGCGCACGCTGTACCTGCACCAGCCGGCC
>JBLMVT010000244.1:0-5288 GCA_050256835.1 Betaproteobacteria bacterium
CGGCGCCGCCGAGCGCGAGCGCGATGCGCGCGGCGGCGCGCCGCGTCGGCCGCTCGCCGAGCAGCAGCCACGCCAGCAGCACGGCCCACAGCGGCATCAGGTAGAACAGCAGCACGACGCGCACCACGTCGCCGGCGACGACGGCCCAGTTGAAGGCCGCGTTGGTGGTGCCCGAGGCGAGCACCAGCACCCACAGCGCCGGCGTGCGCGCGAGCCGCGCCGGCGCCTGCGGTCGCGCGGCGACGAGCAGCGCCGCCGACAGCGCGTAGACGATCACCGTGGTCCACAGCGGATGCAGGCCGCGCGCCTCGAGCTGGCGCAGCGGCCACCACGAGACACCCCAGACGAACGCATTGACGACGAGCGCGGCTACCGGCCGCCCGGCGCTGTCGACCATCGCACCGTTCAGATCTGGTCGCTCTTGGCCAGCTCGAGCAGGCGCTCGACCTCCTCGCGGTGGCGCACGGCATTGCGGTAGTACCAGCGGCGGATCAGCCACATGGTGGCAGCGACCACGACGCCGAAGATCGCGATCGCGCCGAAGGCCGACATACCAAGCCGCGTCAGGCCCGTGTAGAAGGCGCCGAGGCCGAGGATGCAGGCCTGCTCGTTGAAGTTCTGCACCGCGATCGAGCGGCCGGCGCCCATCAGGTTATGGCCGCGGTGCTGCAGCAGCGCGTTCATCGGCACCACGAGGTAGCCGCCGAGGCCACCGAGCAGGATCAGGAACGGTGCCGCGATCCACGGGCTGTGGATGCCGTTCATCAGGATCACCAGCAGCCCCATGGCGATGCCCAGCGGAATCACCGCCGCCGCCTGGTGCAGCCGCACGCGCCACGAGGCGAGCACCGCGCCGACCGCGGTGCCGAGCGCGACCACGCCGACCAGCGACGACGCGCGCGTCGTGTCGTAGCCGAGCGCGATCGCCGCCCAGGCCAGCACGATGTAGCGCAGGTTGCCGGAAACGCCCCAGAACAGCGTCGTCGTGGCCAGCGAGATCTGGCCGAGCTTGTCGCTCCACAGCCGCGCGTTGCAGTTGGAGAAGTCGCGCACCAGGACGCCCACGCTGCGCGCCAGCGGCTGCAGCGGCGCGGTGGTGCGCGGGATGTGCAGGTTGACGACCGCGGCGATCAGGTAGATCGCGGCGATCACCGAGATCGCCGCCTCGGGCGGCGTCTCGATGCCGGTGTCGATCATCGGGAAGTCGAAGCCGAGCAGCATGGTCGAGATGACCCTGCCGACCAGCTGGCCGCCGAGCAGCACGCCGAGGATGATCGAGCCGATCGTCAGGCCCTCGATCCAGCCGTTGGCCTTGACCAGCTGCGACGGCGGCAGCAGCTCGGTGAGGATGCCGTACTTGGCCGGCGAGTAGGCTGCCGCGCCGAGCCCGACCACGGCGTAGGCCAGCAGCGGGTGCGTGCCGAACAGCATCATCATGCAGCCGAGGATCTTGATCGCGTTCGACACGAACATGACCTTGCCCTTGGGCACGGCGTCGGCGAAGGCGCCGACGAAGGGCGCGAGGATCACGTAGAAGAGCGCGAACATCGGCACCAGGGCGGCCCGTTGCCACTCGGCCTGGCCGGTGTTCCTCAGCAATTCGACGGCGGCCACGAACAGCGCGTTGTCGGCCAGCGAGCTGAAGAACTGCGCCGACATGATGGTGTAGAAACCGCGTTTCATGCGCCTTTCATGTGGGCAGCTCGAGGGCCGCTGAGTGCTCCGGCTCGGTTCCGAGAAAGTGAACCGATCGCCCGGATTGCCGCTCAGTTCGTCCCTGCGGCGCGGGTTATAGCACGCGGCTTTGCGGGCTCCGGCGCGGCACACGGCTGGCAGAATCGGCCGCATGCCGCGCCCGATCCAGGCCCTGATCCATGCCGACGCGCTGGCGCACAACCTCGCGCGCGCGCGCCGCGCGGCCGGCGCGGCGCGCGTCTGGGCGGTGGTCAAGGCCAATGCCTACGGCCACGGCATCGAGCACGCGTACCCGGGTTTCGCCGCCGCCGACGGCTTCGCGCTGCTCGACCTCGACGAGGCCGAGCGCGTGCGGCGCCTGGGCTGGCGGGGCCCGGTGCTGCTGCTCGAAGGCTGCTTCGAGCCGCGCGACCTGGAGGACTGCTCGCGGCTGGCGCTGTGGCATGTCGTGCACTGCGAGGCGCAGATCGACTGGCTGGCCGCGCACAAGACGCACGCGCCGCATCACGTCTTCCTCAAGCTCAACAGCGGCATGAACCGCCTGGGCTTCGCGCCTGCGCTGCTGCGCAGCGCCTGGCAGCGGCTGGCGGCGCTGCCGCAGGTCGGCGAGATCGCGTTCATGACCCACTTCGCCGACGCCGACCATGCCGCCGGCGTGGCGCACCCGCTGGCGGTGTTCGAGGCGGCGACGCGCGAGCTGCCGGGCGAGCGCTGCGTCAGCAATTCGGCGGCCACGCTGGCGCACCCCGGGCTGCGCGATCGCATCCCCGAGGACTGGGTGCGGCCGGGCATCGCGCTGTACGGCAGTTCGCCCGACTTCCCGGCGCACGACATCGCGCACTGGGAATTGCAGCCGGCGATGACCTTGCGCACGCGGCTGATCGGCGTGCAGACGCTGCGGCCGGGCGACGCGGTCGGCTACGGCAGCACCTACACGGCGCGCGCGGCGATGCGCGTCGGCATCGCCGCCTGCGGCTATGCCGACGGCTACCCGCGCTCGGCGCCGGGCGACGACGCGCACGGCACGCCGGTGCTGGTCGACGGCGTGCGCACGCGCACCGTCGGCCGTGTCAGCATGGACATGATCGCGATCGATCTGACACCCGTGCCCGCGGCCGGCTTCGGCAGCGAGGTCACGCTGTGGGGCCGCGGCCCGCACGGCAGCAGCCTGCCGATCGACGAGGTGGCGCACGCCGCCGGCACGGTCGGCTACGAGCTGATGTGCGGCCTGGCGCGGCGCGTGTCGGTCACTGCGGCCTGACGTGGCGCGCGAGAAGACCGTCTACACCTGCAGCGAGTGCGGCGGGACGAGCCCGAAGTGGCTCGGCAAGTGCCCGCACTGCAACGCCTGGAACACGCTCGAGGAAGGCGTCGCCGAGAGCGCGGCCGAGCGCGGCCATCGCTTCCGCGCGCTGGCCGCGCCGCTGCCGGTGACGACGCTGGCCGAGATCGAGGCGAGCGAGGTCGACCGCGAGGCCACCGGCATCGACGAGCTGGACCGCGTGCTCGGCGGCGGCATCGTCGAAGGCGGCGTGGTGCTGATCGGCGGCGATCCGGGCATCGGCAAGTCGACCCTGCTGCTGCAGGCGCTCGAGTCGCTGGCCGGGCGCGGCGCGAAGACCTTGTACATCACCGGCGAGGAAAGCGGCGCGCAGGTCGCGCTGCGCGCGCGCCGGCTCGGCTTCCCGGCCTCGCGGGTGCGCGTGCTGGCCGAGATCCATCTCGAGAAGATCCTCGGCGCGCTCGCCGCCGAGGCGCCGCAGGTGGCGGTGATCGACTCGATCCAGACGCTGTACTCGGAGCAGCTCACCTCGGCGCCGGGCTCGGTGGCGCAGGTGCGCGAATGCGCGGCGCACCTGACGCGCGCGGCCAAGTCGAGCGGCACGACCGTGGTGCTGGTCGGCCACGTCACCAAGGAGGGCGCGCTGGCCGGGCCGCGCGTGCTCGAGCACATGGTGGACACCGTCCTCTATTTCGAGGGCGACACGCATTCGAGCTTCCGGCTGGTGCGCGCGATCAAGAACCGCTACGGCGCGGTCAACGAGATCGGCGTGTTCGCGATGACCGAGCGCGGCCTGCGCGGCGTCGCCAACCCGAGCGCGATCTTCCTGTCGACCCACGGCGAGCCGGTGCCGGGCTCGTGCGTGCTGGTCACGCTCGAAGGCACGCGCCCGCTGCTGGTCGAGATCCAGGCGCTGGTCGACAGCGGGGGCCCGGGCGCGCGGCGCCTGTCGGTCGGGCTCGACCGCGACCGGCTGGCGATGCTGCTGGCGGTGCTGCACCGGCACGCCGGCATCGAGACCTTCGACCAGGACGTGTTCGTCAACGCGGTCGGCGGCGTGCGCATCGCCGAGCCGGCCGCCGACCTCGCGGTGCTGCTGGCGATCCACGGCTCGCTGCGCGGCAAGGCGCTGCCGCGCGGCTTCTTCGCGTTCGGCGAGGTCGGGCTGGCCGGCGAGGTGCGGCCGGCGCCGCGCGGCCAGGAGCGCCTGAAGGAGGCGGCCAAGCTCGGCTTCTCGGTCGCCGTGGTGCCCAAGGCGAACGCGCCGAGGAAGGCGATCGAGGGGCTGACGCTGCACCCGGTGGAGCGCATCGAGCAGGCGATCGAGGTGGTGCGAGGACTGTGACGCCTCGAAGCAGGCCTTGCTGCTGCACGGCGAGAGCCTGGTCGAGCACGCCGGGTCCGCGCCCGCCTCGGCCCGCGCCGAGCCGCCCGCCGGCGCCCGCCACGTAAAATCGCTGCCTCACAGCGATGCCGCGTGCATCGACAAGGAGTTCCCCATGTCCATGGAAGACCGCGACGGCAAGATCTGGCTCGACGGCTCGCTGGTCGACTGGCGCGACGCGAAGATCCACGTCCTGACGCACACGCTGCACTACGGCTGCGGCGCCTTCGAGGGCGTGCGCGCATACCACTCCGTGAACGGCACGGCCGTGTTCCGCCTGCGCGAACACACGGAGCGGCTGTTCAACAGCGCGAAGATCCTGCGCATGAAGATCCCCTACTCGTTCGAGCAGGTGATCGAGGCGCAGAAGGCGGTGGTGCGCGCCAACGGGCTGGACAGCTGCTACATCCGTCCGCTGACGTGGATCGGCTCGGAAAAGCTCGGCGTCAGCCCGAAGGGCAACACCATCCACCTGATGATCGCGGCCTGGGCGTGGGGCGCCTACCTCGGCGAGGAAGGGTTGAAGCGCGGCATCCGCGTCAAGACCTCGAGCTACACGCGCCACCACGTCAACATCACGATGACGCAGGCGAAGGCGGTCAGCAACTACAGCAACTCGATCCTCGCCAACATGGAGGCCACCGAAGACGGCTACGACGAGGCGCTGCTGCTCGACGCCTCGGGCTTCGTCAGCGAGGGCGCGGGCGAGAACATCTTCGTCCTCAAGGGCGGCGTCGTCTACACGCCCGACCTGTCCGCCGGCGCGCTGAACGGCATCACGCGCAACACCGTGTTCGCGATCTGCCAGGACCTCGGCCTGAAGCTGGTCGAGAAGCGCATCACGCGCGACGAGATCTACATCGCCGACGAGGCCTTCTTCACCGGCACCGCCGCCGAGGTGACGCCGATCCGCGAGCTCGACCGCGT
>JBLMVT010000245.1:0-4202 GCA_050256835.1 Betaproteobacteria bacterium
GGCAGGCGCAGCACGGCGAAGTCGCGGCTGCCGCTGTCGCCCGCCAGGCGATGCTCGGTGAGCGAGCCGCGCGGCTGCAGCAGCGCCGCCTGCTCGGCGCTGCGCAACGCCGACGCCGACAGCTCCGGAAACAGGCGCGCCTCCTCTTGGCCGATCACCTCGCCGGCCGGCCGCCCGAGCAGCCCCGCCATCGCCGCGTTGACCCACTGCAAGCGTCCGCTGGCGAGGTCCTTCACCGCCAGCGGTGTCTGCGTGCGGCTGCAGTGCTCGAGCAGCACGCTGCCGAGCGCGGCGAAGGCGTCTCCGAGCGCTGCCTGCGCCCGCGACGCCTCGTCTTCGCTCGACGAGGCCGGCCGGATGGAGCTGGGATCGATCATGGGCGGCGCACGCTGCCGGCCGTGTCCGGCGTCGCGTGCGGGGCGATGATATCCCGCAGCCGGCGCACGCCGACGGCGCACCGGGCGGAGCAACTTGCCGGCCGTCCGCGCAGACCTCGACGGGCTCGCGCCGCGCCTGGGCGCCGCCCTGTCGACGCCGCTATAATCGCCGTTTTTGTCGGCACCCCTGCACTTCATGACTACGATTCGCGTCAAGGAAAACGAGCCGTTCGACGTGGCGCTGCGCCGCTTCAAGCGCACCATCGAGAAGCTCGGCCTGCTGACCGACCTGCGGGCACGCGAGTTCTACGAGAAGCCGACCGCCGAGCGCAAGCGCAAGAAGGCCGCCGCGATCAAGCGCCACTTCAAGCGCGTGCGCAGCATGCAGCTGCCCAAGAAGCTGTACTGAGCCGTCGGCGGCGAGAAGCCTCCCGCGCCCCGGCAGTCCCGAAGCCCGCGCCGTGCGCGGGCTTTTCCGTTCATGGAACATCCGGACATGACCCTGAAGGACCGCATCACCGAGGACATGAAGAACGCGATGCGCGCCAAGGATGCGCCGCGCCTGTCGACCATCCGCATGCTGCTGGCCGCCTGCAAGCAGCGCGAGGTGGACGAGCGCATCGTGCTCGATGATGCCGCGGTGGTCGGCATCGTCGACAAGCTGATCAAGCAGCGCAAGGACTCGATCGCCCAGTTCGGCGCCGCCGGTCGCACCGACCTGGTCGACAAGGAAACCGCCGAACTGCACGTGCTCGAGGGCTACCTGCCCGAGCGGCTGTCGGCCGACGAGGTTGCCGCCGCGGTGCGCGCGCTGGTCGCCGAACTGGGCGCGGCCGGCCCCGGCGACATGGGCCGCGTGATGGGTGCGGCCAAGGCGCGGCTGGCCGGCAAAGCCGACATGGCGCTCGTCTCCGCCGCGGTCAAGCAGGCGCTGTCGAAGACCTGAGGAGCCCCGACCATGACCCCATTGCAGACCTTGCGCGTCAACGAATTCCTCAGCGTCGCGCCGCAGCTCGACGCCGGCGCGATGCGGCTCGTGGCCGACGCGGGCTTTCGCAGCGTGATCAACAACCGCCCCGACTTCGAGGCCGGCCCGGCGCAGCCGACCAACGCCTCGATCGAGGCGGCAGCGCGCGCCGCCGGCCTCGAGTACCGCTTCCTGCCGGTCAGCCCGATGGTGCAGACGGCCGACGACGCGGCGCGCTTCGCCGAGCTCCTGTCCACCCTGCCGCGGCCGATCCTGGCGTTCTGCCGCAGCGGCACGCGCAGCGGCAAGCTCTTCCAGGCTGCTTCCCAGCTGGCGCGTCTCGACTGACGGCGCCGGTGCTCATGGCTTTCCCTAGCGCTGCCGCGCCGGGGGCTCGGCAGCACCCGGCTGCCGTTACAGTGCGGGCCTGACGCACACGGCGTCGCGGCGCAAGCTACGGCGCCGACAGCACGGCGCGACGGCCGCCGCACACGTGCCGAGGAGGGCTCGCTTTGACTGCATTGCTGCGCCTGTCGCGCTGGATCGACGGCCTGAACGGCTGGATCGGCCGCTGGATCATCTGGCTCATCTTCGCCTCGACGATCATCAGCGCACTCAACGCGGTCGTGCGCAAGGCCTTCGACTACAGCTCGAACTCCTTCCTCGAGGTGCAGTGGTACCTGTTCGCGGCGTCTTTCCTGATCGCCTCGGCCTACACCCTGCTGAACAACGAGCACGTGCGCATCGACGTGATCGCCGGCCGCTTCTCGCGCCGCACGCAGACCTGGATCGACATCTTCGGCTTCGCCGTCTTCCTGATCCCGATGTGCGTCGCCGTGCTCTACCTCGGCATGCCGACCGTGATGCAGGCCTGGCGCAGCGGCGAGATGTCGCAGAACGCGGGCGGCCTGATCCGCTGGCCGGTGTACGCGATGATGCCGCTCGGCTTCTCGCTGCTGCTGCTGCAGGGCATCAGTGAACTGATCAAGCGCATCGCGTTCCTGCGTGGGCTGATCGACGACCCCGGCAAGAAGGCGCACGAGAGGACGGCCGAGGAGGAACTGGCCGAGGAGATCCGCCGCCTCGCCGGCGAGAACCTGCCGAAGGCCTGACGGGAAGGCGACGCGATGCAATTCATCACCGCCAACCTCGCCCCGATCATGTTCCTGGGGCTGATCGTCTTCCTGCTGGTCGGCTTTCCGGTCGCGTTCAGCCTCGGCGCCTGCGGGCTGTTCTTCGGCTTCCTCGGTGTCGGGCTGGGCGTGCTGCCCGAGGCGCTGATGCAGGCGCTGCCCCTGCGCATCATCGGCATCATGAGCAACGAGACGCTGCTCGCCGTCCCGTTCTTCACGCTGATGGGGCTGATCCTCGAACGCTCGGGCATGGCCGAGGACCTGCTCGATACGGTGGGCCAGCTGTTCGGCCCGGTGCGCGGCGGGCTCGCCTTCGCGGTCATCTTCGTCGGCGCGCTGCTGGCGGCCACCACCGGCGTCGTCGCCGCCTCGGTCATCAGCATGGGGCTGATCTCGCTGCCGATCATGCTGCGCTACGGCTACGACCGGCGAGTCGCCTCGGGCGTGATCGCTGCCTCGGGCACCTTGGCGCAGATCATCCCGCCCTCGCTGGTGCTGATCGTGCTCGCCGACCAGCTCGGGCGCAGCGTCGGCGACTTGTACAAGGGCGCCTTCATCCCTGGCTTCGCGCTCACCGGGCTGTACGCGCTGTACGTGGTCGGCGTCGCGCTCTTCAAGCCGGGCTGGGCACCGGCGCTGCCGCTCGAGGCGCGCTCGATCCGCGAGGACAACGGCAAGAGCGGGCTGACCTCCGTCGTCGTGCTGGCGCTGGTCTCGACCGGCGTGGCGCTGTACTTCGGCGAGCACTACGCGCAGGTCGTGTCGTGGTTCAAGGGCCAGAAGATCGAATCGGTGGCGACCGACGAGACCATCGTCATCTCGATGGCGGTCGGCGTCGGGCTCGCGTTCTTCGCCGCCGTGTTCAACAAGGTCACGCGGCTGGGGCTGCTGTCGCGCATGGCCGAGCGCGTGACCTTCGTGCTGATCCCGCCGCTGGCGCTGATCTTCCTCGTGCTGGGCACGATCTTCCTGGGCATCGCGACGCCGACCGAGGGTGGTGCGATGGGCGCGGTCGGCGCGATGCTGATGGCAGGCTCGCGCGGCCGCCTGACCATGCAGCTGATGAAGCAGGCGCTGACGACGACGACCAAGCTCGCTTCCTTCGTCGTCTTCATCCTGGTCGGCTCGACAGTGTTCAGCCTGTCGTTCCAGGGTGTCGACGGGCCGAAGTGGGTCGAGCACCTGCTGACCAGCCTGCCCGGTGGACAGATTGGCTTCCTGATCGCCGTCAACCTGCTGATCTTCTTCCTCGCCTTCTTCCTCGACTTCTTCGAGCTGTCGTTCATCGTCGTGCCGCTGATCGGGCCGGTGGCCGAGAAACTCGGCGTCGATCTCGTCTGGTTCGGCGTGCTGCTGGCGGTCAACATGCAGACCTCGTTCATGCACCCGCCGTTCGGCTTCGCGCTGTTCTACCTGCGCAGCGTCGCGCCGGCGACCGACTACAAGGACCGGATCACCGGCAGGATCATCGCCAAGATGACGACCGGCCAGATCTACTGGGGCGCGGTGCCGTTCGTGCTGATCCAGATCATCATGGTCGGACTGATCATCGCCTTCCCGAACCTGGTCACGGGCGGCCTCACCAAGCCCAAGGAGTTCGACACCAGCAAGCAGCGCATCGAGTTCCAGCCGATGAACGAGAAGATCGAGATGGACGCGTCCAAGCTGTTCGGCACCCCGCGCGCGGCGAGCGGCGCGGCAGCCAGCGTACCGGCGTCGGCGCCG
>JBLMVT010000246.1:0-3271 GCA_050256835.1 Betaproteobacteria bacterium
CCTCGTCACCAGCGACGAGGAAGGTCCTGCGGTCGACGGCACGGTGCGCGTCTGCGAGACGCTGCGCGAACGCGGCGAGAAGCTCGACTTCTGCATCGTCGGCGAGCCGACCTCGGTCGACACGCTCGGCGACATGGTGAAGAACGGCCGCCGCGGCTCGCTGTCGGGCCGCCTGGTCGTTCGCGGCGTGCAGGGCCATATCGCCTACCCGCAGCTGGCGAGGAACCCGATCCACCTCGCGGCGCCGGCGCTCGCTGAGCTGACCGCCGCCCGCTGGGACGAGGGCAACGACTACTTCCCGCCGACCAGCTTCCAGATCTCGAACATCCATGCGGGCACCGGCGCCGGCAACGTCATCCCGGGCGAGTTGGCAGTCGACTTCAACTTCCGCTTCTCGACCGCGTCGACGCCCGACGACCTGAAGCGCCGCGTGCACGAGTTGCTCGAGCGCCACCGCCTCGACCACGCGATCGACTGGACGCTCGGGGGCGAACCCTTCCTGACGCCGCGCGGCGCGCTGTGCGGGGCGATCGAGGCAGCGATCGGCGACGTCACCGGCCGCCGGCCGCAGCTGTCGACCACCGGCGGCACCTCCGACGGCCGCTTCATCGCCCGCCTGTGCCCCCAGGTGGTGGAATTCGGCCCGGTCAACGCGAGCATCCACCAGATCGACGAACATGTGGTCCTCGCGGACATCGAGCCGCTCAAGGACATCTATCGCCGCACGATGGAAAGGCTGCTGCTTCAAACATGACGCTGCTCGAAGCGGTCCGCGCCGGCAGCGCCCGCCTCGACCAGGCGGGCGTTTCGTTTGGGCACGGCACGGCCAACGCCTTCGACGAGGCGGCCTGGCTGGCGCTGGCCGCGCTCGGGCTGCCGCTCGACGCGCTCGACCCGCATGCGGCGCGCGTGCTCGACGCGAAGGAACGCGCCGCGATCGAGGCGCTGATCGCGCGCCGCATCGAGACGCGCCAGCCCGCCGCCTACCTGACCGGCGAGGCCTGGCTGCAGGGCGTTCCGTTTCGCGTCGATGAACGCGTCATCGTGCCGCGCTCGCTGATCGCCGAAGTCATCGCCGAGGGTGGCATCGACCCCTGGCTGCCGCCGCACACGCGCCGCGTGCTGGACTTGTGCACCGGCAACGGCAGCCTCGCGGTGCTCGCCGCGCTGGCCTGGCCCCAGGTGACGGTCGACGCGGCCGACGTCTCTCCCGACGCGCTGGCCGTGGCGCGCCTCAACGTCGAGCGGCACCATCTGGACGACCGCATCACGCTGCTGCAGGGCGACCTGCTGGCTAACGTGCGCGGGCCCTACGACCTGATCCTCTGCAACCCGCCCTACGTCAACGCCGCATCGATGGCCACGCTGCCGCCCGAATACCGCGCCGAGCCGGCGCTCGCGCTGGCCGGCGGCACCGACGGCATGGACCTGGTGCGGCGCATCGTGCGCGACGCACCGCGGGCGATGAGCGACGCCGCCGTGCTGGTGCTCGAGATCGGCCACGAACGCACGCATTTCGAGGCGGCATTCCCACGGCTCGAGGTCGTATGGCTGCCGACGAGCGCAGGCGACGACCAGGTGCTGCTCGTCACGCGCGAGGCGCTGCGTCAGTGATCGCTATCCGCCGCCTCACCCTGCGCCGCGGCACCAAGGTGGTGCTCGCCGACGCCAGCGCGACGCTCAATCCCGGTGAGAAGGTCGGCCTGATCGGCCGCAACGGCGCCGGCAAGTCGTCGCTGTTCGCACTGCTCGCCGGCCGGCTGCACGCCGACGCCGGCGAGGTCGAGCTGCCGCCGCGCTGGCGCATCGCCGAGGTCGCGCAGACGATGCCCGAGACGACCCAGGGCGCGACCGACTTCGTGCTCGAAGGCGACACGCGGCTGGCCGAGGCGCAGGCCGCGCTCGCCGCCGCCGATGCCGCCGACGACGGCCACGCGATCGCCGAGGCGCACGTGCAGCTGGCCGACGCCGGCGCCTTCGACGCGCGGCCGCGCGCCCAGGCGCTGCTGCTCGGGCTGGGCTTCACCAGCGACCGGCTCGACGCGCCCGTGAACAGCTTCTCCGGCGGCTGGCGCATGCGGCTGCAGCTCGCGCGTGCGCTGATGTGCCCTGCCGACCTGATGCTGCTCGACGAGCCGACCAATCACCTCGACCTCGATGCGCTGGTCTGGCTCGAGGCCTGGCTGCAGCGCTGGCCCGGCACGCTGATCCTGATCAGCCACGACCGCGAGTTCCTCGACGCGGTGACGCAGGTCACGCTGCACCTGGATGACGCGACGCTCACTCGCTACACGGGCAACTACAGCGCCTTCGAGGAGCTGCGCGCCGAGCGGCTGGCGCAGGCGGCCGCAGCCTACGACAAGCAGCAGGAGCGCATCGCCCACCTGCAGCGCTTCATCGACCGCTTCAAGGCCAAGGCGACCAAGGCCAGGCAGGCGCAAAGCCGCGTCAAGGCGCTGGCGCGGATGGAGAAGCTGGCGCCCGTGCTCACCGCCGGCGACTTCGCGTTCGAGTTCCGCGAGCCGGCGAGCCTGCCGAACCCGATGCTGGCGTTCGACGACGTGGCGTGCGGCTATGGAACGACGACGATCGTGCGCGGCGTGCAGCGCTCGGTGCTCGCTGGCCAGCGCATCGGCATTCTCGGCGCCAACGGCCAGGGCAAGTCGACGTTGGTGAAGACGATCGCGCGCGTGCTGCCGCCGCTGGCCGGCCGCATCACCGAGGGCAAGGGGCTGGCGATCGGCTATTTCGCGCAGCAGGAGCTGGACGTGCTGTCGCCCGACGACGGGCCGCTCGTGCACCTGCTGCGGCTGGCGCGCGACGTGGGCCCCGCGGCGCGCGAGCAGGAGCTGCGCGACTTCCTCGGCAGCTTCCGCTTCACCGGTGAGATGGCGGTGCAGCCGGTCGGCACGCTGTCGGGCGGCGAGAAGGCGCGCCTCGTGCTTGCCATGCTGGTCTGGCAGCGGCCCAACCTGCTGCTGCTCGACGAGCCGACCAACCACCTCGACCTGCCCACGCGCGAGGCGCTATCGATGGCGCTCAACGAGTACGAGGGCACTGTGCTGCTGGTGAGCCACGACCGCGCGCTGCTGCGCGAGGTGTGCGACGAGTTCTGGCTGGTCGCCGACGGCCGGGTCGAACCATTCGACGGCGACCTCGACGACTACCAGCGCTGGCTGCTCGAGCGCTCGCGCGACGCGCTGCGCGCGGCGCGCACCGAACCGGCTGTCGCGGCGCCGGCAGCCCACGCCGGGCCGCCGCCGGCCGACGA
>JBLMVT010000247.1:0-3044 GCA_050256835.1 Betaproteobacteria bacterium
TTCAGCCCGTCGCTGAAGGTCATCGCCGACCACATCCGCGCCTGTGCGTTCACGGTGGCCGACGGCGTGATCCCCGGCAACGAGGGCCGCGGCTACGTGCTGCGGCGCATCGCCCGGCGCGCCATCCGCCACGGCTACAAGCTCGGCGCGCGCAAGCCCTTCTTCCACGCGCTGGTCGGCCCGCTGGCGCGCGCGATGGGCGACGCCTACCCCGAACTGCGGCGCGACGAGGCGCGCATCACCGACGTGCTGCGCCAGGAGGAGGAGCGCTTCTTCCAGACCATCGCCAACGGGATGGAGATCCTGGAAGGCGCGCTCGCCGGCGGCGCCAGGACGCTGTCGGGCGAGCTGGCCTTCAAGCTGCACGACACCTTCGGCTTCCCGCTCGACCTCACGGCCGACGTCTGCCGCGAGCGCGGCGTGGCGGTCGACACCGCGGCCTTCGACGCGGCGATGACCCGCCAGCGCGAGCAGGCGCGCGCGGCCGGCAAGTTCCGCATGGCGCAGGGTCTCGAATACAGCGGCACGGCGACCACCTTCCACGGCTACGAGCACCTGGTGCGCGAGGGCGCGACGGTGACCGCCGTCTACGTCGACGGCACCTCGGTGTCTTCCACGCGCGCCGGCGAAGACGCGGTGATCGTGCTCGACCACACGCCGTTCTATGCCGAGAGCGGCGGCCAGGTCGGCGACACCGGCGAGCTGCGCAACGCCACGACGCGCGTCATCGTCGAGGACACGACGAAGATCCAGGCCGACGTGTTCGGCCATCAGGGCCGCGTCGTCGAGGGCGAGGTGAAGGTCGGCGATGCGCTCGAAGCGCGCGTCGACGCGCAGCGCCGCGCGCGCACCATGCGCAACCACAGCGTCACGCACCTGATGCACAAGGCGCTGCGCGAGGTGCTCGGCGCGCACGTGCAGCAGAAGGGCTCGCTGGTCACGCCAGAGCGCACGCGCTTCGACTTCGCGCACAACGCGCCGCTCTCGCGTGAGCAGGTCGCGAAGGTCGAGGCGATCGTCAATGCCGAGATCCTGGCCAACGTGCCGACCCAGGCGCGCGTGCTGCCGATCGACGAGGCGCAGAAGCTCGGCGCGATGATGCTGTTCGGCGAGAAGTACGGCGACGAGGTGCGCGTGCTCGACATCGGCACGAGCCGCGAGCTGTGCGGCGGCACGCACGTCGCGCGCACCGGCGACATCGGGCTGTTCAAGATCGTCGCCGAGGGCGGCATCGCCGCCTGCGTGCGCCGCGTCGAGGCGGTGACGGGCGACAACGCGCTGGCCTACCTGCAGTCGCTGGAGGCGACGGTGAACGGCGTCGCCGGCACGCTGAAGGCCGCGCCCGACGAGGTGCCGGCACGGCTGCAGTCGGTGCTCGACCAGCTGCGCGCTCTCGACAAGGAGGTCGCCGCGCTGAAGGGCCGGCTCGCCTCGTCGCAGGGCGACGAGCTGCTCTCGCGCGCGGTCGACGTGCGCGGCCTCAAGGTGCTGGCCGCGCGCCTGGACGGCGCCGACGCGAAGGCGCTGCGCGAGACGATGGACAAGCTCAAGGACAAGCTCAAGAGCGCGGCCATCGTGCTCGCCGCCGTCGAGGGCGGTCGCGTGCAGCTCGCCGCCGGCGTGACGGCTGACCGCACGGGCAAGCTCAAGGCCGGCGAGCTGGTCAACTTCGTCGCGCAGCAAGTCGGCGGCAAGGGCGGCGGCAAGCCCGACCTCGCCATGGCCGGCGGCACCGACCCGAGCCGGCTCGGCGCCGCGCTGGAGTCGGTGCGCGGCTGGGTCGAGGAGCGCGCCTGAGCGCCGCGCCGTTCACCGTCCGCCGGGCCGGCGCCCGCGACGCCGCGGCCTTCGTGCGCGTCATGGGCGACCCGGCGGTGTACCCGGGGCTGATGCAGCTGCCGCACCCGGACGAGGAGCAGTGGCGTGCGCTCCTGGCCGAGAACCCGCAGGCGGACCCGCCGCGGCTGCGCTGAGGGCCGCTCAGCCGGGCCGCGCCTCGTCGACCTCGGCCTGCGCGCGCAGCCGCGGCAGGTACTGCGGGTACTCGCGCTGCACGAGGTCGATCAGGCGCTCGCGCACGAGGCAGCGCAGGTCCCAGTTCTTCGAAGAATCGGCCGAGCTGACCAGGCAGCGCAGCTGCATGGCGCGTGCGTCGGTGTCGGTGACCTGCAGCAGCGCGAGCCGGCCGTCCCAGTCGGGCGACGCCTTGCAGGCGCGCTCCAGCTCGGCGCGCAGCGGCGCCAGCGGCATGCGGTAGTCGACCCACAGGAACACGGTGCCGATCAGCTCGGCGCTGGTGCGCGTCCAGTTCTGGAACGGGTGCTCGACCCACCACTGCAGCGGCACGACCAGGCGGCGCTGGTCCCAGATGCGCACCACCACGTAGGCGCTGCCGATCTCCTCGATCACGCCCCATTCGCCCTCGACGATGACGACGTCGTCCAGCCGCATCGGCTGCGTCAGGCCGATCTGCAGCCCGGCGATCAGGTTGCCGAGCACCGGCCGCGCCGCGAAGCCGGCGACGATGCCGACCAGCCCGGCCGAGGCGAGCAGGCTGGTGCCGATCTGCCGCACCGCCGGGAAGGTCATCAGCATCAGCGACGCGCCCACCACCAGCACCACGCCGGCCACGGTGCGCGAGAGCACGCGCGTCTGCGTCTGCACGCGCCGCGCCTCCAGGTTGTCGGCCAGCGTCACCGGGTGCGAGTCGATCACCGCCTGCGCGAAGCCGTTGACGACGCGCAGCGCCAGCCAGGTCAGCGCGGCGATCAGCGCCAGCGTCGTCAGCCGCTGCAGCGGCGCCAGGCCGGGCAGCGGCTCGGGCACGCCCTGCCAGACGAGCTCCAGCGAGGCCAGCGGCAGCGCCAGGCGGATCGGCGCGCGTGCCGCCTGCGCGACCGTCAGCGCCGGCGCCGAGTGGCGCAGCGTGCGCCGCACGACGCGCTCGCCGATGCGAAACAGCAGCTCGGCCCCGAGCACCGCCGCCAGCGCGGCGCCGAGCACCGGCAGCCAATCGCCCGCGCCGTCGGGCCACCAGGGCAGCT
>JBLMVT010000248.1:0-4668 GCA_050256835.1 Betaproteobacteria bacterium
GTAGCCCTGGCGCTGGTGGAAGCTCTCTTCGCGGCAGATGCGCACCATGGCGCGCGCGTACGGCGCGTACGAGCAGCGGCACAGCGGCACCTGGTTCATGATCGCCGCGCCGTCGACCAGCCAGCCGATCACGCCGACGTCGGCCCAGGTCAGCGTCGGATAGTTGAAGATCGAGCTGTACTTGGCGCGGCCCGTGTGCAGCGCCTCGAGCATCTGGTCGCGGCTGGTGCCGAGCGTCTCGGCCGCGGCGTACAGGTACAGGCCGTGGCCGCCCTCGTCCTGCACCTTGGCCAGCAGGATCGCCTTGCGCTTCAGGGTCGGCGCGCGCGTGATCCAGTTGCCCTCGGGCAGCATGCCGACAATCTCGGAATGCGCGTGCTGGCTGATCTGGCGCAGCAGCGTCTTGCGGTAGTGCTCGGGCATCCAGTCCTTGGCCTCGATGAACTCGCCGGCGTCGATGCGCACGTCGAAGCGGCGCTCCAGCTCGGCCTCCTCGACCGAGCGCACGGCCTTGCGCTCTTCCTTCGGGCCGGTGTCCATGGATTGGGTGTACATCTCGGGGCTCCTGACTTGCCTGTCGTCCCCGCGCAGGCGGGGACCAGGTGGATTCCAACTTCGCTGGATCCCCCGCCTTCGCAGGGATGACCTTTCGGTCATTTCGGCCGCTTGTCGATCACGCGCCGCGCCTTGCCGACCAGCGTGCGCTCGATCGAGTCGGGCGGACCGACCTCGACGCGGCAGCTCACCCCGACCATCGTCTTGATGCGGTGCTGCAGGGCGCGGCCGATCGCCTCGCGGTCGCCGCCGGCCGCCAGCGCCGGCAGCAGCTCGCAGCGCACCTCGATCTCGTCGAGCGAGCCCTCGCGCGTGACGACGAGCTGGTACTGCCCGCCGAGCGAGCCGTGCTGCAGCACCAGCTCCTCGATCTGGGTCGGAAAGACGTTGACGCCGCGGATGATCAGCATGTCGTCGCTGCGGCCGACGATCTTGCCCATGCGCCGCATCGAGCGCGCCGTCGGCGGCAGCAGGCGCGTCAGGTCGCGCGTGCGGTAGCGGACGACCGGCAGCGCTTCCTTGGTGAGCGTGGTGAACACCAGCTCGCCCTCCTCGCCGTCGGGCAGCACCTCGCCGCTCTCGGGGTCGATGATCTCCGGGTAGAAGTGGTCCTCCCAGACCACCGGGCCGTCCTTGGTCTCGATGCACTCGTTGGCCACGCCCGGGCCCATCACCTCCGACAGCCCGTAGATGTCGACCGCGTCGATGCCCACGCTCTGCTCGATGTCGCGGCGCATCGCCTCGGTCCACGGCTCGGCGCCGAAGATGCCGACCTTAAGCGACGACTCGCGCGGGTCGAGTCCCTCGCGGCGCATCTCCTCGACGATCACCTGCATGTAGCTGGGCGTCACCATGATGATGTCGGGCCTGAAGTCGGTGATCAGCTGCACCTGCTTCTCGGTCTGCCCGCCCGACATCGGCACCACCGTGCAGCCCAGCCGCTCGGCGCCGTAGTGCGCGCCGAGGCCGCCGGTGAACAGGCCGTAGCCATAGGCGACGTGGACGATGTCGCCGGGCCGCCCGCCCGAGGCGCGGATCGAGCGCGCGACCAGGTCGGCCCAGACGTCGATGTCCTTCTTCGTGTAGCCGACCACCGTCGGCTTGCCGGTCGTGCCCGACGAGGCATGCACGCGCACGACCTGCTCGCGCGGCACCGCGAACATGCCGAAAGGGTAGTTGTCGCGCAGGTCCTTCTTGGCGGTGAACGGGAACTTCGCCAGGTCCGCCAGCGACTTCAGGTCGCCCGGATGCACGCCCTTCGCGTCGAAGGCGCGGCGGTAGTGCGGCACGTTGTCGTAGGCGTGGCGCAGCGTCCAGCGCAGGCGCTCGAGCTGCAGCGCCTGCAGTTCGTCGCGGCTGGCGCGTTCGATCGGCTCGAGGTCGCCGGGCTGGGGTTGCTTGACGGGCATGGTGCAGTCTCCTGGCGATTCAGCCCGCGACGACGGGCTTGCCCTTGAGGGTGTACGAGCGGCCGCGGAACAGCGCGACGCGCTCGCCGCGCTGGTTGGTCACCTCGGCGTCGTAGACGCCGGTGCGGCCGGTGCGCGACCGTTCCGTGCAGCGCGCGGTCAGCACGTCGCCGAGCCGCGCCGGCGCGACGAAGTCGGTGGCGAATCCCGAGGCGACGGTGAGCTCGTTGTACGAGTTGCAGGCATAGGCGAAGGCCGAGTCGGCCAGCGTGGCGATCAGCCCGCCGTGGCACATGTCGTGGCCGTTGAGCATGTCCTCGCGCACGCGCATGACGAGCGTGGCCGAGCCGGGCGCGATCTCGCGCACCTCCATGCCGAGCGAGCGCGTCGCGCGGTCGCCGGCGTACATCGCGTCGCGCGTGGCCTCGGCCAGCCGCTGCGCGGTCAGGTCGGGGCCGTTCATCGGTCGGTGAAGGCCGGGGCGCGCTTGGCCATGAACGCGGCCACCCCTTCCTGGTAATCGTGCGCCTGGCCGAGCCGGCGCTGCCATCGCCCCTCGTGGCCCAGCGCGTCGGCGTAGGACAGCTGCTCGGCGGCGTCGAGCGCCTCGCGCGTCGCCGCCAGCGCGGCCACCGGCATGGCGGCCAGCCGTGCGGCGAGGGCGCGCACCTCGTCGGCCAGCGCGGCGTCGTCGACGCACTTCCAGATCAGGCCGATCGCCTGCGCCTCCTCGGCGGGCAGCTTGTCGCCGAGCATGGCCAGCCCGAGCGCGCGCGCGCGGCCGACCAGCCGCGGCAGCAGCCAGCTGCCGCCGCAGTCGGGCACCAGGCCGATCTTCGCGAACGCCTGGATGAAGCTCGCCGAGCGCGCGGCGACGACGAGGTCGCAGCCGAGCGCGAGGTTGGCCCCGGCGCCGGCGGCCACGCCGTTGACCGCCGCGACGACGGGCACCGGCATCGAGCGGATGCGCAGCGCCAGCGGCTTGTAGTGCAGCTCGATGGCGTCGCCGATGTCGGCAGGGCGCCCGTCGGGCCCGGGCGCCACCAGCGGGTCGGCCAGATCCTGGCCTGCGCAGAAGGCGCGGCCGGCGCCGGTCAGCACCACGCAGCGCACCGCGCTGTCGGCGGCGGCGGCATCGAGGGCGGCGTGCAACTGCTCGTGCATCGCGCCCGTGAAGGCGTTGAGCGACTGCGGGCGGTTCAGCGTGAGCGTGCGCGCCGCACCGTGCTGGTCAACCAGCACCAGGGCATCGGACATGGGTCTCCTCCGGGATCGCGGGCGGCTTACTTTGGACCGACCGGTTGGTCGAGTATATCGGCGGGGGCCCTCCCCGACAAGCCCGGAAGTCAAGCACCGGCCGCGCTGCCGTGCGACACATCGTGGCACGAGAGGTCGCCGCCCGCCCGCCCGTCGACTTGATGCCGATCAAGCTCCGCTCGGCGCGTGCATTGCCCGCCATCAGGGTCGTCCCTAGGATAGGTGCATCATTCATGCACCTTTAAAGGAGCCATGTTCATGACGCTGGTCTGGCTGCGCGTGCCCGTCGACGTCGTGTTCGCGGCCGGCGGCGTGCTGCTGGCGTGGTATGCGCTCAGGCTGCTGCGCCGTCCGACCTCCGAGCGCGCCCTGCCGCTGCCCGCGGCGGCGCTCGTCTGATCGTCCCGGGGCCGGCCACGCCGGCCCCATTCTTCCCCCCCCGAAAGGAGCTTTCCATGACCACCGCCCTCCCGATCATCGACAACACCTTCGTCTTCGACGCGCGCGGCGTCGCCAAGCGCTTCCGCCACGCGGCGATCTTCGGCGCGCTGCGCGCGCTGCAGCCCGGCGAGACGATGCGCTTCGTCAACGACCACGATCCGCTGCCGCTGCTCGGCCAGCTGCAGCAGGCGTTCGGCAGCGGCGTGAGCATCGAGTACGTGCAGCGTTCGCCCGAGGCCGTGGTGATCGACTTCCACGTCGTCGAGCGGGCCTAGCCGGCGCGCGCCATGCGCCTCACCACCTTCACCGACTACAGTCTGCGGGTGCTGATCTACCTCGCGGCCGAGCCGACCCGACGCGCGACCATCGCGGAGATCGCGTCGAGCTTCGAGATCTCGGAACACCACCTGACCAAGGTCGTTGCCTTCCTCGGCAAGTCGGGCCTGCTCGCCAACGTGCGCGGCAAGGGCGGCGGTCTCGAGCTGGCGCGGCCGGCGGACCGGATCATCGTCGGCGAGGTGGTGCGGCTGGCCGAAGGACTGGCGCGACCGGCCGAATGCTTCGACCGCGAACACAACCAGTGCACGATCGCCCGCGTCTGCGGCCTGCGCGGCGTGCTTGCCGAGGCGGTGGCGGCATTCCAGGGCGTGCTCGACCGCTACACGCTGCAGGACCTGGTGCACAACCGCGCCGCGCTGGCGAAGGTCATGTTCGTGCCGCGCGCCCGCGCGCTCTCGCGATGAGCGAGCGCGAGGCCTTTCCCTATGGTGGCGACCCGGCGCTGCGTGCGCCGATCGAGGCCGCGCTGGCGCGCGTCGTCGACCCCGAGGTGGCGATGTCGATCGTCGACGTCGGCCTGGTCTACGGCGTGCGCGTCGCCGACGCCACCGTGCACGTGACGATGACCATGACGTCGGCCGCCTGCCCGGTCACCGATGTCATCCTCGACGACGTCGAGACCGAACTCGACCGCGCGCTGCCCGACGACCTGAAGATCGCGGTCGAG
>JBLMVT010000249.1:0-2658 GCA_050256835.1 Betaproteobacteria bacterium
GCGTCGAATGCTACGAGCGGCTGCAGGGCAAGGGGCCGCCCGGTGCGACGCTGTTCCAGCCGCTGTCGACGGGCACCACGTTCGCGCTCACCGACGAGTCGTTCACCGATCACATTCCGCTGATCACCGCGGGGTACGGCCGCGCCGACTCGGTCGACGGAAGCGTCTTCGGCTGGAACTTTCCGATCGGCGGCACGTACTGGGACGCGGCCGACATCCTCGTCCAGCACATCGGCAAGAAGCTCGGCGGCGTCGACAAGCTGAAGGGCAAGAAGATCGCGCTCGTCTATCACGACTCGCCGTACGGCAAGGAGCCGATCGCGCTGCTCCAGGAGCGCGCCAAGATGCACGGCTTCGAGCTGATCCTGCTGCCGGTGACTCACCCGGGCGTCGAGCAGAAGGCGACCTGGCTGCAAATACGCCAGCAACGGCCCGATTACGTGTTCCTGTGGGGCTGGGGCGTGATGAATTCGACGTCGATCAAGGAGGCCGTCGCGACCGGCTACCCGCGCGACAAGATGTACGGCGTGTGGTGGTCGGGCGCCGAGCCCGACGTCGTGCCGGCCGGTGACGGCGCGAAGGGCTACAACTCGCTCGTCTTCCTCGCGCCCGCGGGCAAGGGCGCCGTGCACGCCGACATCGTGAAGTACGTCTACGACAAGGGCCAGGGCACGGGCAAGAAGGAAGACATCGGCGAGGTGCTGTACAACCGCGGCATGGTGTCCGCGATGTTCGGCGTCGAGGCGGTGCGCAAGGCGCAGGAGAAGTTCGGCAAGAAGCCGCTCACCGGCGAGCAGGTCCGCTGGGGTCTCGAGCATCTGACGATCACGCCCGACACGATCAAGAAGCTGGGCATGGTGGGCTTCATGGAGCCGGTCAAGACGTCGTGCGAGAACCATGAAGGCGCACACGCGGCGATGATCCAGACGTGGGACGGCAAGAAGTGGAACGTCGTGCCGAACAGCCGCTACGAATCGGACATGAAGATCATCGGTCCGATGATCAGCGCGTCCGCCGCGAAGTATGCGGACGAGAAGAAGCTGACGAAGCGCGACTGCAGCAAGGAAGACGGGGCGTCGTGATTCCCCGTTGACGAGGCGTCCGCGCCGGCTTTCCCGCGCGGGCGCTTCGTCGCTGCGACATGGCGATGAGCAGCGCCACCCCCGCTTCCGCGCTACCCGCGGCGGCCACCGCCCCGATGCTGATGGTCAACGGCATCGAGGTCATCTACAACCACGTGATCCTCGTGCTCAAGGGCGTGTCGCTGCAGGTGCCAGAGGGCGGCATCGTCGCGCTGCTCGGCGGCAACGGGGCGGGCAAGACGACGACGCTGCGAGCCGTCTCCAATCTGCTGGCCGGCGAGCGCGGCGAGGTCACCAAGGGGTCGATCGAGCTGCGCGGCGAGCGCATCGAGAAGCTGTCCACCTCCGACATGGTCGAGCGCGGCGTGGTGCAGGTGATGGAGGGCCGCCACTGCTTCGCCCACCTGACGATCGAGGAGAACCTGCTGACCGGCGCCTACACGCGCAAGGACGGCAAGGCGGCCGTGGCCGCCACGCTCGACAAGGTCTACGCCTACTTCCCGCGCCTGAAGACGCGGCGCGGCTCGCAGGCCGCCTACACCTCCGGCGGCGAGCAGCAGATGTGCGCGATCGGCCGCGCCCTGATGGCCAACCCGAAGATGGTCCTGCTCGACGAGCCGTCGATGGGGCTGGCGCCGCAGATCGTCGAGGAGGTGTTCGAGATCGTGAAGGACCTCAACGCCCGCGAGCGCGTCACCTTCCTGCTGGCCGAGCAGAACACCAACATGGCGCTGCGCTACGCCGACTACGGCTACATCCTCGAGAGCGGCCGCATCGTGATGGACGGCAGGGCGGCGGACCTCGCCGACAACGAGGACGTGAAGGAGTTCTACCTCGGCACCGGCGGCGGCGAGCGCAAGAGCTTTCGCGACGTGAAGAGCTACAAGCGGCGCAAGCGCTGGCTCGCCTGAGGCGCACGCGATGGCCGACGACGACTTCTTCGCCCCGCCGCCGTTCGACGCGGCGCAGGCGCTCGTCGGGCTGCGGCGCAGCCTGCGCGACCTGCGCACGCTGACCGAGCGCGGCGCGGCGTTCGAGTGGAAGGGGCTGACGGTGATCGAGGCGGCGGCCGAGGATGCGAAGGCGATCCGGCTGCGGCTGGCGAAGCGCCCCGCGCGCAGCCCCGAATGGGAGACCCGGCTGCTGAAGAACGGCGCCGACGTGCGCAGCGCCGTCGACGAGATCAAGCGGCGCCTCGCGCGCTGGAAGGACGCCGAGGAATGACCGAGCCGATCCTGACCCCGGGCCGCGACGACATGCCGTACGACGCGCTCGAGACGCGCGCCCCGGCCGAGCGCGAACGCGCGCTGCTCGCGGCGCTGCCCGCGCAGGTCGCCCACGCGCAGTCGCGCAGCCAAGCGTTCGCACGCATCCTCGCCGGCGTCGACGCGCATGCCGTCACCAGCCGCGCCGTGCTCGCCGGCCTGCCGGTGACGCGCAAACACGAACTGCTCGAATGCCAGCGCGCCGTCCGCGCCGCCGGCGGCGATGCCTTCGGCGGCTTCGCGGCGATCGGCTGGGGCGCGCTCGCCCGCGAGGGGCGGCTCGCCCGCCGGGTGTTCCAGTCGCCCGGTCC
>JBLMVT010000250.1:0-7193 GCA_050256835.1 Betaproteobacteria bacterium
GCCGGCGGCAAGTCGTTCGGCGGCCGCATGACCTCGCAGGCGCAGGCCGCGGCGCCGCTGGCCGGCGTGCGCGCTCTGGTGTTCGTCGGCTTTCCGCTGCATCCGGCGGGCCACCCGGCCAGCGGGCGCGCCGACCACCTCGACCACGTGGCGCTGCCGATGCTGTTCCTGCAGGGCACGCGCGATGCGCTCGCCGACGCCGGCCTGATGCGCGCCCTGGTCGAGCGGCTGGGTGCGCGCGCCACGCTCGAATGGTTCGCCGACGCCGACCATGCCTTCCACGTCCCGGCGAAGAGCGGCCGCAGCGACGACCAGGTGCGCGAGGCGATCGCCGACGCCGTCGCGCGCTGGCTCGACACGATCCCTTGAAGGAAGCCGACCGATGATCCGCTTCGTCCTGCGGCTGCGCCTGGCCTTCGCCCTCGCCTGCGCCGCGTCGGCGGCCTTCGCGGCCTCGGCGCCGCCGGTCGCGGCCGAGCACGGCATGGTCGTCACGGCGCAGCAGCTGGCCACGCGCGTCGGCGTCGACGTGCTGAAGGACGGCGGCAACGCGGTCGACGCCGCGGTCGCCGTCGGCTATGCACTGGCGGTCGTCTACCCGGCGGCGGGCAACCTCGGCGGCGGCGGCTTCATGACGATCCGGCTGGCCGACGGGCGCTCGACCTTCATCGACTTCCGCGAGTCGGCGCCGCTGGCCGCGCGGCCCGACATGTACCTCGACGCGAACGGCCGGGTCGTGCCGGAGCGCTCGCGCAAGGGCCACCTCGCCGTCGGCGTGCCGGGCACGGTGGCCGGGCTGGAGCTGGCGCGCGCGAAGTACGGCCGGCTGCCCCGCGCCGCGCTGCTCGCGCCGGCGATCGCCTACGCCGAGCGCGGCTTCGTGCTCGATGCCGGCGACGCAGCCATGTTCGCGACCGCGACCGACGACTTGCGCGACGACCCGGCCAGCGCGGCGATCTTCCTCGACCACGGCGAACCGTTCGCAGCCGGCCGCCGGCTGGTGCAGAAGGACCTCGCGCGCACGCTGCGCGCCGTCGCCGCGCGCGGCGCCGACGGCTGCTACAAGGGCCGGGTCGGCGCGGCGATCGCCGCTGCCAGCCGCGCCGGCGGCGGGCTGATCACGCAGGCCGACCTCGACGCCTACCGCGCGCGCGAGCGCGCGCCGGTCGAGTGCGACTACCGCGGGCTGCATGTCATCTCGGCGCCGCCGCCGAGCTCCGGCGGGGTGATCGTGTGCGAGATCCTCAACATCCTCGAGGCCTACCCGCTGAAGGACTGGGGCTGGGGCTCGGCGCAGGCCATCCACGTCGAGATCGAGGCGATGCGCCACGCCTACGTCGACCGCAACAGCACGCTCGGCGATCCCGACTTCATCGCCAATCCACTGGCGCGGCTGCTCGACCGCGGCTACGCGGCGCGCATCCGCGAGACGATCGACCCGAAGCACGCCGGCGACTCGCGCACGCTCGGCCCCGGCGTGCCGCCGCACGAGGGCAGCAACACCACGCACTCCTCGATCGTCGACGACCAGGGCAACGCGGTGGCGGTGACCTATACGCTCAACAACTGGTTCGGCGCACGCGTCACCGCGGCGGGCACCGGCGTGCTGCTCAACGACGAGATGGACGACTTCACCGCCAAGCCCGGCGTGCCCAACCTCTACGGCCTGGTGCAGGGCGAGGCCAACGCGATCGCGCCGGGCAAGCGCCCCCTCAGCTCGATGAGCCCGACCGTCGTGACCGAGGGCGGCAAGCTGCGGATGGTGCTCGGCACGCCCGGCGGCAGCCGCATCATCAGCGCGGTCGTGCTGACGCTGCTCGACGTCGTCGACTACGGCATGGACATCCAGGAGGCGGTCGACGCTCCGCGCATCCACCAGCAGTGGCTGCCGCCGGCGACCGCCGTCGAGCGCTTCGCGCTCAGTCCCGACACGCGGCGCATCCTCGAGGCCATGGGCCACGAGTTCACCGATTCGGCGCCGGCCAACCACCTGGCCGCGATCCTCGTCGGCGCGCCGCGCCTGGGCGGCAAGCCGGTGGGCAGCAACCGCTATTACGGCGCCAACGACCCGCGGCGCGGGACCGGGCTGGCGGCGGGCTATTGACGTCGCCCAATCCGCATCTGCCGAGAGTGCGTGCGCGAGGCGGCCCGGAGAACGCAGGCGCCGCCCGCGCCCTGCCGCAGTGGCGGTGGCGGCGCGGGCGAGCGCATGCATCCAACCGGCCCCCGCGGCACTGCCCGGCGGGTGGCGAAGGGTTCGCCGCGCGCGGCGTGAGGCTTACAGCTGCCCGAGCCGCTGCAGCATCTGGTCCGAGGTCTGAATCGCCTTCGAATTCAGCTCGTAGGCGCGCTGGGTCTGGATCATCGACACCAGCTCCTCGACGACATTGACGTTGCTGGTCTCGACGTAGCCCTGCTGCAGGCTGCCCAGGCCGTTGGCGCTCGGCGCGCCGGCATTGGGCGTGCCCGAGGCCGCCGTCTCGGCGAACAGGTTCATGCCCTTGGGCTCGAGGCCAGCGGGGTTGACGAAGCCGGCGAGCTGCAACTGGCCGACCGACTGCGCCTGCGCCTGCCCGGGCAGCGTCACGCTCACCGTGCCGTCGGCGCCGATGGTCACGCTCTGCGCGTTGGCCGGGATGGTGATGCCGGGCTGCACCGGGTAGCCGCTGCTGGTGACGAGCTGGCCCTGCGCGTCGACCTGGAACGAGCCGTCGCGCGTGTAGCCGGTGGTGCCGTCGGGCAGCTGGATCTGGAAGAAGCCGTTGCCGCGGATCGCCAGGTCGAGCGGGTTGCTGCTCTGCTGCAGGTTGCCCTGCGTGAAGCTGCGCGTCGTCGCCACCGGCTGCACGCCGAGGCCCACCTGCAGGCCCGTCGGCAGCGTGGTCTGCTCCGAGCTGTTGGCGCCGGCCTGGCGCAGGTTCTGGTAGATCAGGTCCTCGAACACCACGCCGGCGCGCTTGTAGCCGTTGGTCGAGACATTGGCCAGGTTGTTCGAGATGGCGTCCAGCTTGGTCTGCTGGGCTTCCATGCCGGTCTTGGCAATCCACAGCGAACGGATCATGGCGATCTCCTTCAGGCGGTCGGTGCGAGCAGTTGCGAGGCGCTCTTCTCGTCGGACTCGGCGGTCTGCAGCAGCTTCATCTGCGCCTCGAACTGGCGCGCCGCGGCGATCATCGCGACCATGGTCTCGACCGGGCTGACGTTCGAGCCTTCCAGCGCGCCGTCCTGCACGCGCGCATTCGGGTCGGCGGCCAGTTCGCTGCCGTCGGCGGCGCGGAACAGGGCGTCGGCGCCGCGCTCGAGCGGCGCCTCGGGCGTGACGAGCTTGAGCCGGCCGATCGTGCTGGTCTTGCCGTTGGCGGCGCGCGCGCTGAGCGTGCCGTCGGCGCCGATGCTCACGGTCGCGTCGGCCGGCACGGTGATCGGGCCGCCGTCGCCGAGCACGGTGAGTCCGCCGGCCGTCGTCAGCACGCCCTCGGCGTTGACCTCGAGCGCGCCGGCGCGGGTGTAGGCCTCGGTACCGTCGAGCGCCTGCACCGCCAGCCAGGCGTTGCCCTTCATCGCGACGTCGAGGTTGCGGCCGGTGGACTGCACCGCGCCGGGCGTCGCGTCGTAGCCGGGGGTCGTTTCGAGCGCGTAGACGCGCGTGCTCGCGCCGCTGCCGTTCACCGGCACGGCGCGGAACGCCTGCAGCTCGGCGCGGAAGCCGACCGTCGAGGCGTTCGCCAGGTTGTTGGCCAGCGTGTCCTGCCGCTGCAGCGTCGCCTTCGCGCCCGCCATCGACAGGTAGATCATGCGGTCCATGATTCAGGTCAGCGCAGGTTCACCAGCGTCTGCATCACCGTGTCCTGCGTCTTGATGGTCTGCGCGTTGGCCTGGTAGACACGCTGGGCGGTGATCATGTTGACCAGCTCGGCGGTGAGGTCGACGTTGCTCTCCTCGAGCGCGCCGGCCTGCAGCACGCCGAGGTTGCCGCCGCCGGGCGTGCCGACGATCGGGTCGCCGCTGGCGAAGGTGCGCGCCCAGTTGTTGCCGCCCACCGGCTGCAGCCCCTGCGGGTTGCGGAAGGTCGCGATCTCGATCTGCCCGGCGGGCTTGCTCTGGCCGTTCGAGTAGCGCGCGGTGACCACGCCGTTGGACTCGATGCTGATGCCCGACAGCTGCCCCGGCGCATAGCCGTTCTGCGCCTGGTCGGTGACGCTGAACTGCGAGCCGTACTGCGTCGCGCCGGTCAGGTTGAGCTGCACGCCCGAGATCGCCAGCGTCTGGGCGCCCTGCGCGTTGGTCGAGGCCGGGATGTCGAGCGTGATCGGGCCGGCCGGAGCGGTCGGCGTGCCGCCGTTGGGCGGGAACTGGATCGTCGTCAGCGGCACCGGGTTGCCCGACGCGTCGGTCGCCACCGGCGTGCCGTTGGCGGTGACGTAGACGCTCCACTGGTCGCTCGCCGCCTTCTGGAAGTAGCACGTCAGCGCCCCGTCCTCGCCCTTGGCGTCGTAGACGGTGAGCGAGGTCGCGTTGTTGTAGGTCGACGGATCGCTGAGCACGACCTGCGGCGTGCCGGCGGCGATCGCGGCCGCGCTCGGCGCCGTCACGGCCTGGCGCGCGTCGAGGTTGAACTCGAGCTTGATCGTGCTGGTCGCCTGCGGGTCGATGCCCGCGGTGGGCAGCTGCAGCGCCACCGCCTGGCCCGGCTGGATGATGCCGGTGCCGTCGGCCGCGTAGCCCATCAGCCGCTGCTGCTGGTTGTTGACGATGAAGCCGTCGCGGTCGACCTTGAACTGGCCGTTGCGCGTGTACTCGATCGGGTTCTGCCCGTCGCTCACCTCGAAGAAACCGGCGCCGTTGATCGCCAGGTCCATCGGGTTGTCGGTGGTCGTGATGTTGCCCTGCGTGAACTGCTGCGACACGCTTGCCAGATTGACGCCGATGCCGATCTGGTTGGTGCCCGCGCCGTTCATCGCCGCGGCGTAGATGTCGGAGAACTCGGCGCGCGAGGACTTGGCGCCGAAGGTGTTGGCGTTGGCGACGTTGTTGCCGATCACCTCGAGGTTGCGGCTGGCGGCGTTGAGCCCGGAGAGGCCTTGCTGGAAGCTCATGGCGTTTCCTTCGGAAGTGGAAGTCAGTTGAAGGCGCGCACCTGCGCGTAGGGCACCTGCCCCGAGTTCTGCAGTTCGAGCGTGAGCGAGTCGCCGCCGGTGGCGACCGCCTCGACGCGGTCGCGCATCAGCGCGGTGGGCGCGAGCGCCGTCGCGCCGCTGGTGGCCTTGACGCGGAACATCAGCCCGGCGGCCTCGTTCGCGCTACCGGAGGGCCAGTCGAAGCCGTGCAGCCCGCTGCCCTGCGCGCCGAGGTCGAGCGTGTCGACCACCTGGCCGCTCGGCGCGAGGATCTCGACCTTCACCGCGTCGGCGGGCGACGCCAGCTCGAAGCCGCCCTGGCCGACGCCGTTGGCGATCGACAGCCGGCTGCCCGGCACGATCACGTCGCGCCCGACCAGGCTCGCGCCCTGCAGCACCTGCATCTGCACGAACTGCGCGTTCAGGCCCTGCACGGTCTGGTTCAGCTGCGCGATGCCGGTGACGGTGTTGATCTGCGCCATCTGGCTGGTGACCTGCGCGTTGTCCATCGGACTGAGCGGGTCCTGGTTCTGCATCTGCGCGACCAGCAGCTTGAGGAAGCGGTCGGCCGCGCCGGCGTCGTTCGCCGTCTTGACCGGCGCGCCGCTGCCGGCGCCGTTGATGCCGTCGAGGGCGGAAGCGGCGATCGCCATGATCAGCCCTGACCCATCTGCAAGGTCTTCATGAGCAGGCTCTTGGCCGTGTTCATGACCTCGACGTTGTTCTGGTACGAGCGCGACGCCGAGATCATGTTGACCATCTCCTCGACCGCATTGACATTGCTGTAGGTGACGTAGCCGTCGGCATCGGCCTGCGGGTTCTTCGGGTCGTGCACGCGCCGCCCCGGCGTGTTGTCCTCGGTGACGGTGCTCACCGTGACGCCGGCGGCAGCCGCGTCGCCGCCCTGCGCACCCAGCAGCACGGTCTGGAACACGACCTGGCGCGCCTTGTAGGCCTGGCCGTCGGGGCCGGCCACGGTGTCGGCGTTGGCCAGGTTGGAGGCGACGACGTTGAGCCGCTGCGCCTGTGCGCTGACCGCGCTGCCGGCGACGTTGAAGATGTTCAGCATCGACATGAGTCGACCTCCTATTGCCCCGTGATCGCCGACAGCAGCGTGCGCACCTGGCCGTTGATGAAGCGCAGCGTCGCCTCGTAGTGCACGGCGTTGTCGGCGAAGCTGGCGCGCTCGCGGTCCATGTCGACGCTGTTGCGGTCGAGGTTGGTCTGCGCCGGCGCCGCATACACGAGGTGCGAGCCGGCCGCGCCGCCGGCGCCGGCCTGGCCGATGTGTCCGGCGCTCGAGGTGGCGAGCGTCGCGGCCGCGGTGGCGCTACCGGTCGCCGCGCGCAGCGCCTGCGCGAAGTCCATGTCGCGCGCCACGTAGCCCGGCGTGTCGGCGTTGGCGATGTTGCTGGCGATCAGGCGCTGGCGTTCCGCGCGCAGGCCGAGGGCCTGGGCCTGGAAGTCGAGCGTGTCGGTGAGTCGGATCGGCATGGCGAGGGTTTCCGGCCGGAAGATGCGGCGCATTGTGTTGGCCGGCCGCGCCGGGCTTGACCCGGATAAGCGGGGCGAAGGCCGGCCATTTCGGCGCCGCGCGTGCGCACGACGCGACCTACAGTGAGCGCGTGAAAACGGGCCTGAACTCCTGCCTGGCCGCGGCGCTGTGCGTCGCGGCGGCGGCGCATGCCGAACCGGCACCCGCCGCTGCCGACGGCGACCTGGCGCAGCAGGTGCAGCGCTTTGCCGGCGCGGCGACGCATGCGGGCATGGCGGGCATGCGCGTGTCGGTCGAGGTCGGCGCGCTCGACCCGCGCCTGAAGCTCGCGCCGTGCGAACGCATCGAGCCCTACCTGCCCGCCGGCACGCGGCTGTGGGGCAAGGCACACATCGGCGTGCGCTGCCTGTCGGGGCCGACGCGCTGGAACGTCTACCTACCGGTCACCGTCCACGTGTGGGGCCGCGCGCTGGTCGCGGCATCGCCGCTCGCCGCAGGGACGAACCTGGCCGCCGCCGACCTGGTCGAGGCCGAGGTCGACCTCGCCGCCGGCCGCGGCCGCGTGTTCGGCGCGGCGCAGG
>JBLMVT010000251.1:0-4418 GCA_050256835.1 Betaproteobacteria bacterium
CGCGCCGGCGCCCGCCCCGTCGCTCCCTACACTGGCCGCGCGGAGGTCGCAGGAGCAGCGATGACAGTCAAGCGCAGCTGGCCAGCGAGGACCTTGTCGACACGGGCAGCAAGCGCGGGCAGCCGTAGCGGCGCCCTTCAGGCGCCGAAGAGTCCGCCTTCCGAGGCCGCGTTCGGCGGCAGCACTCCCAGGTGACGGTAGGCGGCCAGCGTGGCGACGCGGCCGCGCGGCGTGCGCTGCAGGTAGCCCTGCTGGATCAGGTAGGGCTCGATCACGTCCTCGATCGTGCCGGCCTCCTCGCCGATCGCCGCGGCGACGTTGTCGAGCCCGACCGGGCCGCCGTCGAAGCGCCGGATCACGGCGTCGAGAAGCTTGCGGTCCATCACGTCGAAGCCGAGCGCGTCGACGTCGAGCATGGCCAGCGCCAGCTCGGCCAGCGCGCGGGTGACGCGGCCGTCGGCCTTGACCTGGGCGTAGTCGCGCACCCGGCGCAGCAGCCGGTTGGCGATGCGCGGCGTGCCGCGCGAGCGGCGCGCGATCTCCTGCGCGCCGGCGGCATCGATCGGCACGTCGAGCAGACCGGCCGAACGCGCGACGATGCGCCCCAGCTCGGAGGCCGAGTAGAACTCGAGCCGCGTGACGATGCCGAAGCGGTCGCGCAGCGGATTGGTCAGCATGCCGGCGCGCGTCGTCGCGCCGACCAGCGTGAACGGCTGCAGCTCGAGCTTGATCGAGCGCGCCGCCGGGCCCTCGCCGATCATGATGTCGATCTGGTAGTCCTCCAGCGCCGGGTAGAGGATTTCCTCGACGACGGGCGACAGCCGGTGGATCTCGTCGATGAACAGCACGTCGTTCTTCTCGAGGCTGGTCAGCATCGCCGCCAGGTCCTTCGGCTTCTCGAGCACCGGCCCGGACGTCTGGCGCAGCTTGACGCCCAGTTCGTGCGCGATGATGTGCGCGAGCGTCGTCTTGCCTAGCCCGGGCGGGCCGAACAGCAGCACGTGGTCGAGCGCCTCGCTGCGGCCGCGCGCCGCGCCGATGAAGATCTCGAGCTGCTCGCGCGCCTTCGCCTGGCCGATGTACTCGGCCAGGCCCTTGGGCCGCAGCGCACGCTCGATCGCCTCCTCGGCCGGCGACGCCGGCGCCGCGCCGACGAGGCGCCGCGAGGCCGGCGCCGCGGCGGCGAAGTCGTCGGTGTGGATGGTCATGCGCCATTATGTCGGCCGCGCGGCGGCACAATCGCGCATCCTTTTCCACTAGAGCGCGAACTGCATGACCCGACTGCCCCGCCTCCTTGCCACCCTCGCCATCGTGGCCGGCGCCACGGCCGCGGCCCACGACATCGACGCCGGCGCGCTGCACATCGCCCATTCGTGGGCGCGCGCCACCGCCCAGGGCCAGCGCAACGGCGGTGCCTACCTGGAGATCGACAACCGCGGCAGCACGGGCGACCGCCTGGTCGGCGCACGCGGCGACGTCGCCGAGTCGGTGCAGCTGCACCGCATGGCGATGGAGGGCAACGTCATGCACATGCGCGAGGTCAAGGCGATCGACATCCCGGCCGGCGGCAAGCTGACGCTCGCGCCTGGCGGCTATCACATCATGCTGCTCGGCCTGAAGGCGCCGCTTGCCGTCGGCTCGAGCTTCCCGCTGACGCTGACGTTCGAGAAGGCCGGCGAGGTGAAGGTCGAGGTGCACGTCGAGTCGGCCATCCCGGCCGGCCACGACATGAAGCACTGACCGCTACTTCGCCAGCGCCTTCAGCGCCTGCCGGATGCCGTCGGCGACGCCGATGTCGGCGCCGAGCCCCTTCAGCGCCGCCGCCGCCTCGCGCTCGCTGTAGCCGAGCGCGACCAGTGCCTGCACGATGTCGGCCTGCGCCGGGCTGGCGGCGGCGCCCGGGTGCGCGAGGTCGGGGCCGAGCCGGCCTTTCAGCTCGAGGAGCAGCCGCTCGGCGGTCTTCTTGCCGATGCCGGGCACCTTCAGCAGGCGGCCGGCCTGCTGCAGGCTCACCGCCTGCGCCAGCTCGGCGACCGACAGGCCCGACAGGATCGCCAGCGCGGTGCGCGGCCCGATGCCGGCGATCTTGACGAGCTGGCGGAAGGTCGCGCGCTCCTCGTGGGTGAGGAAGCCGAACAGCACCTGCGCGTCCTCGCGCACGACGAAGTGGGTGAGCAGGCTGACGCGCTCGCCGATGCCCGGCAGATTGTAGAAGCTGCTCATGGGCACGTCGAGCTCGTAGCCGACGCCGTTCACGTCGACCAGCACCTGCGGCGGGGACTTCTCGGCGACGAGTCCGGTGAGGCGTCCGATCATGGGCCGCGATTGTGCCGCGGCACGGCGCCTCAGGCGCGCCGGAACAGGCCCAGCCGCTGCGCCTCGAGCGCCGCTTCGGCGCGCGAGCTGACGTTGAGCTTGCGGTAGATCTGCTTGACGTAGTCGGCGATCGTGTGGCGCGACAGGTTGAGCTGCACGCCGATCTCCGGCAGGGTGAAGCCCTTGGCCACGCGCAGCAGCACCTCGCTCTCGCGCTCGGTGAGCTGTACGTGCGGCATCGGGTCGTTGGCCGGCTTGGCCTGCTCGGCGAAGTACTTGATGACCTTGCGCGCGATCGACGGCGAGAGCGGCGGCTCGCCCGAACTGATGCGCTGCAGCTGCTCGGTGATCTGCTCGCGCGGCTGCTCCTTCAGGATGTAACCGAAGGCGCCGGCCTGCAGCGCCGGGAACAGGTGTTCGTCGTCGTCGTGGATGGTGACGATCACCGACTGGCAGTCGGGCTGCGCCTTCTGCAGCGCGGCGACCACGTCGACGCCCGAGCCATCGGGCAGGCCGAGGTCGATCAGCGCGAGCTCGAACGGCATCGCGCCGACCAGTGCCAGCGCGTCGTGCACGCGCGCGGCCTCCGACACCTGGGCCTGCGGAAACACCTGCAGCACCAGCGTCTTCAGCCAGCCGCGGATCTCGGGCAGGTCTTCGAGCAACAGGATCTGGTTCATGGCGGGGCTTCCGGTGGGCGTCGACCATCGTATCGGCGCCCTGGCGGCGCTCTTGACCGGTGCCAGGGCGGCTCACAGCGGAATCGTGAGGCGGATCACGGTTCCGAAGCCCGGTCCGGACTCGACCAGGCACTGTCCCTGCAGCTGCTTGGCGCGCTGCTTCATGCTGGCCATGCCGTGGCCGCGGTCGAGCTTGCCGTCGAGCTCCATGGGGATGCCGCCGCCGTTGTCCTGCACGGTGAGCATGAAATCGCCGTCCTGCACCTTGCTCGCCACCATGCAGCGCGAGGCGCCGCTGTGCTTGATGATGTTGTTGACCGCCTCGCGCAGGATGCGCGTGGTCTGCACGTAGGCGCGTGCCGGCAGCGTCTGCGCCAGCTCCTCGCCGGGGCTCTGCCACTGCGCGCCGATGTTGGCCTGGCCGAGCCGGGAGACGAACTCGGCGCGCCAGTCGGCCAGCGCATCGGCCAGGCGCACCGGCTTGCCGGTCAGCCCGCGCACCGACAGCCGCATCTCCTCGAGCGCCTCGCGCGCCAGGCTCGAGATGCGGTCGCTCTCGCTGGTGTGCACGATGGTGAGCAGCTTGGCGCCCAGGTCGTCGTGCAGGTCGGCGGCGATGCGCTTGCGCTCGCGCTCGATCACCTGCTCGATGCGCATTTCGGCCAGCTGCGCGTAGGTGCGCTCGGCTTCGGCGGCCGCCTCGCCGATGCGCCGGTCGAGCAGCCGGCGCGCGTCGGCGTCGACGGCGCGCAGCGACGCCACTTCCTGCTGCACGACGACGACGGCGAGCGTCGCGAAGGCCAGCGGCAGCACGACGTGCAGCCACGCCTCGCCGGCGTCGGGCAGCGAGTCGGGCCACCAGCCATGGCGCCGCGCCAGCGCGATCACGATCGACAGCGCCATCACGCCGCACAGGCCGGCCAGCGTCCAGAACGAGTGCGGCGGGCGGCGCCGGCGCAGCCGCCAAAGCATGAGGCCGGCGGCGATCAGCACCTCGAGCGCGAGCAGCACGTGCCAGGTGCGCGCCAGTTCCGGCAGCCGCTGCGGCCCGGCCAGCAGCATGCTGAGCGGCACGATCGCGCACTGCACGGCGAGCGCGGCGTCGAACGCGCGCGCGCGCAGCGAGGCGTGGCGCATCAGGAACAGCACCGCGCTGGCGGCCACGAGCGGGGCGATCAGCTCGGCCAGCCAGTCGGCAGGCAGCAGCTCGCCGGCCAGCCAGTCGCTGGCCGCCAATGCCGCCGCGGCGAGCGCGAGCAGCCCGAGGTGCAGCAGCTCGGCCTTGCGCGTGTTGGCCCAGCCGACGGCCAGCACCGTCAGCCCGAGCACGGCCAGCGCGAGCGCGGTGGGCGGCGGCGTGGCGGCTGCCGCGGCGGCGGCATCGAGGGCGAGGCGCATGGGGCGGGATTCTTGCAAGGCGGG
>JBLMVT010000252.1:0-4080 GCA_050256835.1 Betaproteobacteria bacterium
GGTGGCGGCGGCCGAAGCGGCGGCAGCCGGCTCAGAGGCGGCCGGCATGGTGGCGGCGGGAGCCGGCGCGGGCGCAGGAGGAGCAGCCTCTTCCTTCTTGCCGCAGGCGGCTAGGGCGACGGCGGCGACCAGGGAAGCCAACAAGAGCGACTTTTTCATTACTGTGTCCTATCAAAGAGTCGAACAAACACACCGGGATATCTCGCGGGTGCGCTCCGATCGATCAGAGCCCCGACGCGCAGTGCATGGGATCCACGGACGAATTCCAGCACTCCGTGCCCAGCCCGAGATTATAGGCAGTTGCTAGGGGATTCCCTAAAGGCCGAGGGCCGTCGGCGGGAAGGACTCGACCGAGCGTTGCATCAGCGCATCAACGGCTTCCCGGCAGCGAACGAGATCGGCCGCCTCGTGCGAGAGGCTACCGCGACCATGCACCCGGTCGGCGATGCGCAGCGCCGCGATGCCCGAAGCCAGCAGCAGCCCCGGCACCCGATCGGGTTCGATGTCGTCTAGCAATCGGCATTCCACCACGTGAGACCAGGCGCGCCGCCAGTCGACCCAGCGCGGGTGGCGCTGCGCGATCGCCTCGAAGCTCGACGCCAGCAGCGTGAGCCGGCGGTGTGGAAGCGCCCAGCGCGACAGGCTGTCGATCACGTCGCGCTCGCCGAGCGGCCAGTCGAGGTACTCGGTGTCGCACAGCCACAGTTCGCGGCAGCCGCGCGTGGCCGCCTCGGCGAGCAGTTCGCGGATCGCCGCGCGGCAGTGCGCGCGCGAGTCGAGCAGCCGCCAGCTGTCGCCGTGGTGCTCCGCATGGTCGTCGTCGTTCATTCCCCCTCCCCTGCCCGCTCGGCATGCACCCAGCCGGCCTGCAGCCATTGTGCGAGCAAGGCCCTCGCCTCGTCGCTCGACGCCAGAGTGTCGCGTGCCGGCAGCCGCCGATCGTCGGCCAGGCGGCGCAGCGCGCGCGCGTCGCGCCCGCCGGCGCGGAAGGCCTCGCCGTTGAGGTAGACGTGGCGATCGTCGTAGAGCATGCGCGAGCGCCGGTCGAGGCGCAGGCCGCGCGCGCCGAGGCGGGCGCGCGCGTTGCGCTCGAACACGACGCCCGGCTTGGGTTCGCTCAGCACCTCGCCGAGCGCGCACTCGAGCGCCCGTGGCGCGTCCAGCAGGCTCTGCACGGCCTCGCGCGCGAAGTCCTGCAGCCGCTGCGGGATGCGGGCGGCCCGCGCGCACGCCGGCGCGCCCGCATCGGCGTACAGCGGGTCGCGACCCTCGTCCTCGACGGCGTCGATCAGCGCCTGCAGCACCTCGCGGCCGAGCCGGGCGCGACGCGGAGCGCGAAAGCCGACCGAGCAGGTCATGCACTCGCCCTCGGCCACGCCGTCGTGCGCCCAGTTCGGCGGCAGGTACAGCAGGTCGCCCGGCTCGAGCAGCCATTCGTGCTCCGGCTCGAAGCGGCGCAGCAGCTTGAGCGGCGCGTCAACGCGCAGCGTCGTGTCGCGCGCGCGGCCGACGCGCCAGCGCCGCCGGCCGTGCACCTGCAGCAGGAACACGTCGTACGAATCGAGGTGCGGGCCGACGCCGCCGCCGTCGCTCGCGTACGAGACCATCAGGTCGTCGAGCCGCGCATCGGGCACGAAGCGAAAGCGCCCGAGCAGCGCGTGCGCGGCCTCGACGTGCAGGTCCAGGCCCTGCACCAGCAAGGTCCAGCCCGGGCGCGCCGGCGAGGGCAGCGCACGGCGCGCGAACGGCCCGTGGCGCAGCCGCCAGCGCCGGCCTTCGCGCAGCACCAGCCGCGACTCGACGTCGTCGCGCCCGGCCAGTGCGAACAGCGCCGCGCGATCGAGCGGCGGCTGCACGCCGGGCAGCGCCTGGCGCACCAGCAGCGGCCGGCGCTGCCAGTGGCGGCGCATGAAGCACGCCGGGGACAAGCCCCCCAGCAGCGGCGTGGCGACCTCGGTCTGCATGCCGGTCATTGTGCGATCATCGATCGATGATCATTTCGGCACCCTGCGTCGTCGCGTTGAGCTGGCGCCTGGAGAACGCACAGGACCAGTTCATCGACGCGCTCGACGAGCCGCTCGAGTTCTTCTACGGCGGCGAGGACCTGCTGCCCAAGGTCGAGGAAGTGCTTCAGGGCCAGGAGGCCGGCTTCGCGACGCGCATCCAGCTCGAGCCTGAGCAGGCCTTCGGAGAGTACCGGCCCGAACTAGTCTGTTACGAGGACCGTTCGCTGTTCCCCGAGCAGGTGGCTCCCGGCATGCAGTTCGAAGGCCTGCCCGAGGGCGCCGCCACGCCGGACATGCCGCGCGACGCCATCTACACGGTGACCGAGATCTACCCCGGGCACGTCGTGCTCGACGGCAACCACCCGCTGGCCGGCATGGCGCTGCGGCTGGCGCTGCGCGTCACCGGCGTGCGCGCGGCGACGGCCGACGAAATCGAGCGCGGCTCGGTCGCCGGCGCCCTGCCGCTGCTCGCCCCTGCGCCGGACCCGACGCTGCACTGACGGCCGGCACGATGGCGGCGTTCGACGCGGCGCGCGACTTCCTCGCCGGCCGCGGCCTCGACCATCGCGGCCGCTCGCGCGACGACATCCTCGGCTGGCCCGACGACCGGCTCGAGGCGGAGCACGACTTCATCCAGTGGCTGTTCCCGCTCGACCAGCCGAGCCCAGTCAACCCGTGGGCGCCGGTGCCGACGCCCGCGCAGTTCGCCGCGCTGGCCGAAGACCCGGCCGTGCGTGCCGGCGCGCTCGCGGCCTGCCGGCGCATGCTGTCGTTCTACGGCCTCGAGCGCACCGCCGACGGCCGGGTCGTCAAGGCTGCACACTGGGGCGATACCGACTGGGCACGCTGGCCGACGCACAACGACCGGCGCCTCAGCCGCATGCTGCGCTCACTCTCGCTGCTCGGCCTGCGCGACGAGGCGTGCGCCCTGCTCACCGCGCTCGAGGCGCTGATGGCCGAGTGTCGCGACGCGACCGGCCGCGCCGAGCCGCTGCGCCACTGGCGGGCCGCGGTCAGCGCCGAGCGACCAGCGCCACGCCCAGGCAGGTGACGCCGACGCCGAGCAGGCTGAGTCCGCTCGGCACCACGCCGAACAGCAGCCATTCGAGCGCGACGGCGACGATCGGTGTGAGAAACAGCAGGCTCGTCACCTTGGTGGCGTGCCCGCGCCGCATCAGGAAGTGCAGCGCGTTGACGGCAAAGATCGAGGCGAACAAGACCAGGAAGCCGATCGCACCGGCCAGCGGCCAGGCCCAGCGCACGACGAAGCCTTCGAAGCCCGCCGCCAGCGGCACCAGCACCAGCAGGCTGGCCGCAAACTGGATCAGCGTCGCGCTGCGCAGGTCGGCCCGGGCGCAGAACACGCGCTGGTACAGCGTGCCGGCGGTGATCGCCGCCAGCGAGATCGACACCGCCGCCAAGCTGCCCGCGCTGACCGCGCGCACGTCGATCTTGTGCCAGACCACCAGCGCGACGCCGGCCAGGCCGAGCGCCACGCCGGCCCATTGCGCGGCGCCGAGCCGCTGGCCGAGCAGGCGCTGCGCGACCACGGCAGTCAGCAGCGGCTGCGTCGACAGCACCAGCGCCGTCACGCCGGCCGACATGCCGAGGTACTGCGCGTAGTGACTGCCGCCGAGGTTGACGGCGTGCATCAGCAGCCCGGCGACGGCGACGTGCGCGAACTCGCGCGCATCGGCCGGCCAGCGCGGGCGCGACCACAACAGCCACGGCGCCACGCAGGCAAGCCCGAAGGCGAAGCGCAGGCTGAGGAAGGTGAACGGCGCGGCGTACCGCAGGCCGAGCTTGGTCGCCAGGTAGCCCGAGCCCCAGACGAGCACGAAGGCCCAGGCGAGCAGCGCGTCGAGGCGTTCGCGGTCCTCGTTCATGACGGCCGTGCCAGGGCCGCGCGCAGCGCGACCGCCGAGCGTTCGACGGCCTCGGCCTCGCGCAACGCCACCTGCAGCCGCTCGGCCAGCGAACGCCACTCATCGCCAGGCGCCGCCGGCCAGGCTGGCGCGGCGACCGGCCGGTCGCCGGGGACGAGCGCGCTGGCCAGCGCCCGGCCGCAGGCCTG
>JBLMVT010000253.1:0-5567 GCA_050256835.1 Betaproteobacteria bacterium
GCGGCACCCCATGCTCCGACGCGTGCCGCGGTGCGCGCGCGCGGCGGCCCGCATCGCGTCGCCTCCGGCGGCCGCGACACCGGCGGCTGATCAGCGCCGCGCAGCGAGCGCGTGCGCGATCGTGCTGAGGTCGACGTACTCCAGTTCGCCGCCGGCGGGCACGCCGTGCGCCAGCCGCGTGACGCGCAGGCCGCGCGGCTGCAGCGCCTCGGCGACCACGTGCGCGGTGGCCTCGCCCTCGGCGGTGAAGCTGGTGGCGAGGATGACCTCCTCGACGACGCCGCCGTCGGCGGCACGCTCGTAGAGCTGCTGCAACCCGAGGTCGCGCGCGCCGACGCCGTCGAGCGGGCTCAGCCGCCCGCCGAGCACGAAGTACAGGCCGTGATAGCTGCCGCTGCGCTCGAGCGCCGCCTGGTCGGCCGGCGTCTCGACCACGCAGAGCTGGCGCGCGTCGCGCGCCGGGTCGAGGCAGGTGCGGCAGACCTCGCGCTCGGTGAAGGTGTGACAGCGCGCGCAGTGGCGGATGCCGGCCAGCGCGGCGCGCAGCGCCGCGGCGATGCGCTCGGCGCCTTCGCGGTCGTGCTGCAGCAGGTGGAAGGTCATGCGCTGAGCCGACTTGACGCCGACGCCCGGCAGCCGGCGCAGCGCCTCGATCAGCGCGTCGAGCAGCGGTTCGGCACTCAAGCGGCGCGGTTCAGAACGGCAGTTTCATGCCGGGCGGCAGCGGCATGCCGGCCGTGATCTTGCCCATCTTCTCCTGGCTCACTTCGTCGGCGCGGCGCACCCCGTCGTTGAAGGCGGCGGCGACCAGGTCCTCGAGCATGTCCTTGTCGTCGGCGAGCAGGCTCGGGTCGATGGCGACGCGGCGCACGTCGTGCTTGCAGGTCATCGTCACCTTCACGAGGCCGGCTCCCGACTGGCCCTCGACTTCGGTCTGCGCGAGTTCCTCCTGCGCGCGCTTGAGGTTGTCCTGCATCGCCTGCGCCTGCTTCATCAGGCCGGCCAGTTGGCCCTTCATCATGTCGCTTGCTCCTGGTGCTACTGCACGATGGGTTTCACCGAACCCGGCACGATGCGTGCCGTCTTGAACTGCTGCAGCATGCTCTGCACCAGCGGATCGTCGTGGATGATGCGCTCGGCCTCCTGCTGGCGACGCTCGCGCAGCGCCGTCTCGCGCAGCGCCGGCGAGTCGGCCGCCGGGCCGGCCTCGACCTCGAGCCGCAGCGGCCGCCCGAGCAGCGCGGCCAGCGCCGCCTGCAGCTTGTCGCGCAGCGCCGGCGCGCACAGCGACTCGCGCTCCACACGCAGCCGCCAGAGGTCGCCGTCGATGGCCACGCACTGCGCCTGCAGCGCCAGCTCGCGCACCAGCGCGGCGACCGAGCCGCCGGCGACCAGCTGCGCCACCGTCTCGGCCCAGCGGTCGCCGAGCGACCGCTCCCCGGCCACGGCATCGACCACATCGGTCGCGGCGACGGCGGCGACGGCCGGCGCCGCTTCGTGCCGCTGCGACGACGTCGATGCGCGGGGGGCGCGATCGCCGGCCCCCGTCGGCCGGAACGCCAGCATGCGCAGCAGCACCATCACGAGGCCGCTGTACTCGTCGGGCGCGAGCGCCAGCTCGGCGCGGCCGTGCAGCGCGATGCTGTAGTGCAGCTGCGTCTCGTCGGCATCGAAGCGCGCGGCCAGCCGGCGCAGCAGCGGCGTGTCCGGATCGCCCTCGTCGGCCGCCTCGGGCACCGCCTGCAACAGCGCCATCTGCTGCAGCATGGCGGCGATCTCGTCGAGCAGGCCCTGCGCCGACAGGCCGAGCGCGCGCAACTCGTCGGCCGTCGCGACCAGCGACTTGCCCTCGGCGCCGGCGAGCGCCTCGAGCGCGCGCGCGGCGTGGCCGCGATCGACGCTGCCCAGCATCTGCCGCACCGCGGCTTCCTCGAGCCGGCCGCTGCCGTAGGCGATCGCCTGGTCGGCGAGCGACAGGCCGTCGCGCATCGAGCCCTGCGCGGCGCGCGCGAGCAGGCGCAGCGCACCCGGCTCGGCGGCGACGCCTTCCTCGGCGAGAACGCGCTGCAGATGCTCGGCCACGGTCTGCGGTGCCATCGGCCGCAGGTTGAACTGCAGGCAGCGCGACAGCACCGTCGGCGGCAGCTTCTGCGGGTCGGTCGTCGCCAGCACGAACTTGAGGTACTCGGGCGGCTCCTCCAGCGTCTTCAGCATGGCGTTGAAGGCGTGGCTGGACAGCATGTGCACCTCGTCGATCAGGTACACCTTGAAGCGCCCGACCACCGGCTTGTAGACCGCCTGGTCGAGCAGCTGCGAGATCTCCTCGACGCCGCGGTTCGATGCCGCGTCCAGCTCGACATAGTCGACCCAGCGGCCGGCGTCGATGTCGCGGCAGGCGTCGCACACGCCGCACGGGTGCGCTGTGATGCCGCCCTGCCCGTCCGGGCCGGTGCAGTTGAGCGACTTGGCGAGGATGCGCGAGACGGTCGTCTTGCCGACGCCGCGCGTCCCGGTGAACAGGTACGCGTGGTGCAGCCGCCGCGACTGCAGCGCATTGGCCAGCGCCTGCACCACGTGCGGCTGGCCGACCATCTGCTCGAAACTGCGCGGACGGTACTTGCGCGCCAGGACCACGGTGCTCATGAGGCCATTCTATGTGGCCACCCCGGCACGGCCGGTCGCGTCGGTGGCCGATAATCCGCGGCCATGACGAAGGCTTTCTCGCCCGCGGCGAACGGCGGCCCAGGCACGCTGAGCTATGCCGACGCCGGCGTCGACTACGGCCTGATCGACCCGCTCAAGGTCGCGGCGCAGCGCGCCGCCGCCACCACCGCCACACAGCTTGCCGCGCACGGCTGCTCGGAGGTCGGCGCCTCGCGCGGCGAGTCGGCCTACGTCGTCGATGTCGGGCCGTTTTACCTGGCGAGCATCGTCGAGTGCCTGGGCTCCAAGGCGCTGGTCGCCGACGAGATGGCGCGGCTCACCGGCCGCAGCCACTACTACGCCGGCATTGCGCAAGACACGATCGCGATGGCGGTCAACGACCTCGTCACCGTCGGCGCGACACCGCTGGTGGTGCAGGCCTACTGGGCCGCCGGCGGCAGCGAGTGGTTCGCCGACACCGAGCGCGCCGGCGCGCTCGTCGACGGCTGGCGGCGCGCCTGCGAAGCCTGCGGCGTGGCCTGGGGCGGCGGCGAGACGCCGGCGCTCGCGGGCATCGTCGAGGCCGGCCGCATCGACCTGGCGGCGAGCTGCACCGGCATCGTCGCCCCGAAGTCGCGACTCAGCCTGGGCGAGCGGCTCGGCCCGGGCGACGCGATCGTGCTGCTGGCCTCGAGCGGCATCCACGCCAACGGACTCAGCCTGGCACGCAAGCTGGCCGGGCGCCTCCCGCAGGGCTACCTGACGCCGCTCGACGGCGGCCCGAGCTACGGCGAGGCGCTGCTCGCCCCGACGCTGCTGTACTCGCCGGTCACCGAGGCGCTGCACCGCGCGGGTGTCGCGCTGCACTATTGCGCCAACATCACCGGCCACGGATGGCGCAAGCTGCTGCGCCATCCGTCGGCGCTGAGTTACCGCATCGACACGCTGCCGCCGGTGCCGCCGGTGCTGCGCTTCATCCGCGAGCACGCCGGCATGGACGACGCCGAGGCCTACGGCACGCTCAACATGGGAGCGGGCTTCGCGCTGTTCGTCGGCGCGGGCGATGCGGCTCGTGCGGTCGACGTGGCGCGCGCGCAGGGCGTCGAGGCCTGGGCCGCTGGCCGCGTCGAGGCCGGGGCGAAGCGGCTGGTCGTGGAGCCGCTGGGGTTCGAGTTCGACGACGCGGCGTTGCGGCTGCGCTGAAGCGCGCTCGCCTACAATCGCGCGTGACGGGCCTCCCCGCATGGAAGCGCGGCCAACCGGGTCAGGTCGGGAACGAAGCAGCCCCAACCGTTGCGACCAGTGCCGGGGGTAAGGCTCGTCACCCGACTGCGGCATCGGCGCAACGTGGCAGCACGGTGCCGGCGATTTCCGCCGCCGCCGCGTCAACCGATCGCAACCCCCCACGTTATGATCGGCAGCCTCGCTCCCGACGGCGCATCCCGATGCTCCGTAGGCAATTCGACAAGATGAGGGCTCGTCGTTTTGAGAGTTCCCGAGCGCCAAGGCTCCTCGAATGTCCGTACCCTCATAGTGACCAGGAGATGCTTATGAAGATGAAGACTGCCCTGTCGGTGATCGCCGCGGCTGCTGCCGCCTTGTTCGTTCAAGGCGCGTTCGCGCAGGACGCCGCCTCGGCGCCGAAGTCGCGCGCCGAAGTGAAGGCCGAGGCCAAGGCCAGCAAGACGCCGGCCGGCGAAGCGGGCCAGGCGCCGGCGAAGGAACCCAAGTCGACCAAGACCAAGGCCGAGCGCAAGGCCGCGGCCGCCGAGGCCAAGAAGAAGCACGAGCTGGCCCCGGCCGGCGATGCCGCCGAGCCCAAGGGCGAGCCGCAGGCCAAGTCGACCAAGACCAAGGCCGAGCGCAAGGCCGAGACGCAAAAGGCGCGCAAGGAAGGCAAGCTGGCCCCGGCCGGCGAACTCGCCGGCGAGAAGAAGTAATCGGGCGATGTCCGGGCGGCCCCGCGGGGTCGCCAGATAGAGCGGCGCACCGGCAGCGGGGCGCCGCTCTTGTTTTGTGGCTGCGCCCACGTCGCGCGCGAACCGGCGGCTCGTTCGAGGCCGGCGACGAATCCGACGTCAGACGACCGTGGGCGCCGCACCGGCGTCACTCGCCTGGGGCGGCGACGGTTCGGGCACGTGCTCGTCGAGCAGCGGCGTCTGCCGCTCGACCGCGTGCCGCGCCTCGCGCAGCGCCTCCTCGAGCACGCGTGGCTGCAGGCCGAGGACGCGCGCATAGCGCTTGCTGATCGCCGCCAGCGCGAGCGGCAATCGCGCCGGCGCGTGGGCACCGATCGCATCGACGACTTCGTTCGCGGCGCTGGCGGTGGCGCGCAGCAGGTCGGCGTCGCCGTCCGGAGTGCGCACCGGCCGGTCCAGCGGCAGCCGGCGCACCATGTGCAGCAGCTCGTCGCCCAGGCCCCAGTGACGAGCGACGGCGGTCGTCATCGCCTCGAGATCGGTCCCGAGCACGGCACAGGCGGCGGCCTGCTCGTCCATGCCGCCGGCATGCGGCGATTCCGGCGTGCCGCGCATCAACTGCGCGATCTGCTCCGCGTCGTCGGGAAAGTGATAGCGGATCAACAGGCGACCGAGGTTCTGCAGCGTCGCGAGCAGGAACACGATCTCGGCGTCGTAGCCGGCCGGGCGCAGCTGCTTGGCGAGCTGGCCGGCCAGTCGCACACGGTCGATCAGGCGCAGCAGTTCGCCCGCGGCGTCCTCGGCCAGCGGGCCCGGCCAGGCCCGCAGGGCGGCAGCGGCGCTGCGCACGCCGTCCAGGCCGAGCAGCGCGATCGCGCGGCGCACCGTCAGCACCGGTCCGTGGCCGGGGACCTGAACGGCGCGCGCCTGCGCCGAGTTGACCTGGCGCAGCATCTCGAACGACAGCCCGAGGTCGAGCAGCACCTGTTCGGCCAGGGCGCTGGT
>JBLMVT010000254.1:0-2690 GCA_050256835.1 Betaproteobacteria bacterium
CCGAGGTCGCCATCCTCGGCGTGTGCCGCTCGCAGACCGAGCCGAAGTGGGACGGCAAGGCGTTCGCGCCGCGGCTGATGCTGCCGCTGTCGCTGTCGTGGGACCACCGCGTGATCGACGGTGCGGCGGCGGCGCGCTTCCTCGCCTACCTGGGCCAGCTGCTGGCCGACTTCCGCCGCGTCCTGCTCTGATGACCACCGTCGCCGTGGTGCGCAAGAACGGGCAGATCGCGATCGCCGCCGACTCGCTCGTCACCTTCGGCGACACGCGGCTGTCGCACGGCTACGAGACCAATCAGAAGGTGTTCAAGATCGGCTCGTCGTACCTCGGCATGTCGGGCACGACGGCGCACTTCCCGGTGCTGCGCAAGGCGCTCGGCTCGCTGCCGGCCGAGGACTGCCGGCTCGATTCGCGCGACGCGGTGTTCGACACCTTCCTCAAGCTGCACCCGCGGCTCAAGGAGCAGTTCTTCCTCAACCCCAAGGAGGAGGACGCCGACCCGTACGAGTCGAGCCAGTTCACGGTGCTGATCGCCAACGCGAGCGGCATCTACGGCGTGTACTCGTACCGCGAGGTGTTCGAGTTCGACCGCTTCTGGGCGATCGGCTCGGGCCGCGCGTTCGCGCTCGGCGCGATGTACGCCGCCTTCGACCGCACCAAGACGGCGCGCGAGATCGCCGAGATCGGCGTGCGCGCCGGCTGCGAATTCGACAAGAACTCGGCCGAGCCGGTGCGCGTGCACACGCTCAAGCCGCTGGAGTGACGCATGGCCCTCATCGACATCAAGGTGCCGGACATCGGCGACTTCAAGGACGTCGCGGTGATCGAGCTGCTGGTCAAGCCCGGCGACGCGGTCAAGGCCGAGCAATCGCTGATCACCGTCGAGAGCGACAAGGCGTCGATGGAGATCCCCTCGCCGGCCGCCGGCGTGGTCAGGGAGCTGAAGGTCAGGCTTGGCGATACGGTGAACGAGGGGTCGGTGATCCTGACGCTCGAGGCCGACGCGAAGGACGGCACGAGCGGGACGATCCGCGCCGAGGCGCCGGCGACCGCACCGGGTCCCTCGCCCCGGCCCCCCGCAATTGCGCCCGCTCCCGCTGCGGCGGGAGAGGGCCGGGGTGAGGGTGGCGCCGACCTCGACTGCGACCTGCTGGTGCTCGGTGCCGGCCCGGGCGGCTATTCGGCGGCGTTCCGCGGCGCCGACCTCGGGCTGAAGACGGTGCTGGTCGAGCGCTTCCCCACGCTCGGCGGGGTGTGCCTGAACGTCGGCTGCATCCCGTCGAAGGCGCTGCTGCACGTCGCCGCGGTGATGGACGAGGCGGCCCACTTCGCCGACCTCGGGGTCGCCTACGGCGAGCCGGCCATCGATCTGGCCAAGCTCAGGGCGCACACAGACAAGGTCGTCGGCAAGCTGACCGCCGGATTGGCGTCGATGGCGAAGACGCGCAAGGTGACGGTGGTGCAGGGCGCGGGTGCTTTCGCCGACCCGCAACGCCTGGCGGTGACGATGGCCGACGGCCGCATGCAGACCATCGCCTTCCGGCGCGCCATCGTCGCCGCTGGTTCCGAGGCCGTGAAGCTGCCCTTCCTGCCGAAGGACGACCCGCGCATCGTCACCTCGACCGGCGCGCTCGAGTTGCGCCTGCGTCCCGAGCGCATGCTGGTGATCGGCGGCGGCATCATCGGGCTCGAGATGGGCACGGTGTATTCGACGCTCGGCGCGCGGCTCGACGTCGTCGAGATGATGGACGCCCTGATGCTCGGCGCCGACCGCGATCTGGTGCGCGTCTGGCAGAAGAAGAACCAGCCGCGCTTCGACAGGATCATGCTCAAGACGAAGACCGTCGGCGCCGAGGCGACTGCCGACGGCATCGTCGTGCGCTTCGAGGGCGAGGGCGCGCCGAAGGAGCCTCAGCGCTACGACATCGTGCTGCAGGCGGTCGGCCGCACGCCCAACGGCCGGCGCATCGGTGCGGACAAGGCCGGCCTCGCGGTCGACGAACGCGGCTACCTTCGCGTCGACGCGCAGCGGCGCACCAACGTGCCGCACATCTTCGCCATCGGCGACATCGTCGGCCAGCCGATGCTCGCCCACAAGGCGGTGCACGAGGGCCATGTCGCCGCCGAGGTCGCGGCCGGCGAACTGCACGGCGACGACAAGCTGGCGCGCGTCGCGTTCGACGCCCGCGTGATCCCAAGCGTCGCCTACACCGACCCCGAGATCGCCTGGGTCGGTGTCACCGAGGACGAGGCGAGGGCAAGCGGGCTGAAGCTCAAGAAGGGGCACTTCCCGTGGACGGCGTCGGGCCGCGCGATCGCCAACGGCCGCGACGAGGGTTTCACCAAGCTGCTGTTCGACGCGGCCACGCACCGCATCGTCGGCGGCGGCATCGTCGGCACGCACGCCGGTGACCTGATCGGCGAGATCGCGCTGGCCATCGAGATGGGTGCCGACGAGGTCGACATCGGCAAGACGATCCACCCCCACCCGACGCTCGGCGAGAGCATCGGCATGGCGGCCGAGGTCGCGCACGGCACGTGCACCGACGTGGCGCCGCCGCGCCGTTGAATCGCCTGCGTCGCCGAGTCCTCCGCGCGCTGGTGGCGCTCGGCGCGCTGCGGCCGGCGAGCCCGTTCGCCGCCGACGCGCCGCTGTGGCTCGATGCCGCCGGCACGCCGACGCCCGGGGC
>JBLMVT010000255.1:0-3454 GCA_050256835.1 Betaproteobacteria bacterium
CGCTGCCGCTGCCCGCCACCACGCTGCGCGTCGAGGAGCCGCAGCCGGCCTGGCCGGCGGCGGCCAACGATGCGCCCCCGGCGCCGGGCGACGACCTGCCGCTCGGCCAGGCGATCGCCCAGCTCGGCGGCGTCTACATCCTGGCCGAGAACACTCGCGGCCTGGTGATCGTCGACATGCACGCGGCGCACGAGCGCATCGTCTACGAGCGCCTCAAGCGCGCGCTGGCGGCCGATGCCGTCGAGGCGCAGCCGCTGCTCGTGCCGCTCGCCTTCGCCGCGACGCGCGAGGAGGTCGCCACCGCCGAGGAGCAGGCCGACGCGCTGCACGCGCTCGGGCTGGAGATCGCGCCGCTGGCGGTCGACCGGCTGGCGCTGCGCTCGCACCCGGCGGCGCTGGCCGGCGCCGACCTCGTCGGGCTGGCGCGCTCGGTGCTCGCCGAACTGGCGCACTACGACGCCAGCGAGGTGCTGCTGCGCGCCCGCGACGAGCTGCTCGCCGGCATGGCCTGCCACGCCGCGGTGCGCGCCAACCGGCTGCTCTCGCGCGACGAGATGAACGCCCTGCTGCGCGACATGGAGGCGACCGAGCGGGCCGACCAGTGCAACCACGGCCGGCCGACCTGGCGCCAGCTGACGCTGCGCGAACTCGACCAGTGGTTCCTGCGCGGGCGCTGATCGGCATGCCGCCGTCGCGGCATCCCGGCACCCTGTTAACCTCGGTACCCACACACGCAGCATCAGGAAGGACCGAGTCGCATGGCCAAGCCGAACTATTCGTACGAGAAGCGTCAGCGCGAACTCGCCAAGAAGAAGAAGAAGGAGGAGAAGGCGCTGAAGAAGACCGCGCCGCGCGAGGCGCAGCCCGACGAGGCGCCCGCGCCCGCGGCGCCCGGAACCAACGCCGCGGGAGACGCTCCCGCGCCCTGAGGCCAATGGCCCTCGCGCGCACCTCGCGGCGCCTCGGCGCGGCGTTGCTCGCCGCTGCCTCGCTGGCCGGTTGCCTGTCGCTCGACGAGCGCCAGCGCCAGTGGATCTTCCAGCCCGCCCGGCAGACCTGGTGGGCCGGTGCCGACGCGCCCGACGGCACCGAACGCGTCGCGATCGAATTCGATTCGCGCGAGACCGGCCGACCGGCGCGGCTCGACGCGCTGTGGCTGCGGGCGCCGCGCGCCGGTGCCCCGGTGCTGCTGTACCTGCACGGCGCGCGCTGGGACGTCTCCGGCAGCGCGCGGCGCATGCAGCGCATGCGCGACCTCGGCTTCTCGGTGCTCGGCATCGACTATCGCGGCTTCGGCCGCAGCAGCGACGAGCTACCCTCCGAGCGGATGGCCTACGAGGACGCGCGCGCCGCCTGGCGCTGGCTGGCCGAGCACCACCCCGAAGCGCGCCGCTACGTGTTCGGCCACTCGCTCGGCGCCGCGGTCGCGGTCGACCTGGCGAGCACGCACGATGACGCCGCCGGGCTGATCGTCGAAGGCGGCTTCACCTCGATTCCCGACGTTTACACGTCGATGCGCTGGGGCTGGCTGCCGCTGCAGTGGCTGATCACGCAGCGCTTCGACGCGGCGGCGAAGATCGAGCGCGTGCGCGCGCCGGTGCTCGTCGTGCACGGCAGCGACGACCGGCTGATCGCGCCCGCACTCGGCCGCGCGCTCTATGAACGTTCGCCGTCGCCCAAGCGCTTCGTGCTGGTCGAAGGCGGCTCGCACCATGACACCAACGCGCGCGCCGTCGAGCAGTACCGCGTCGCGCTGCACGAGCTGTTCGGGGTCGGCACATGGCCACGCTGAAGCTCCCCGGCCGTCGCAAGCCGTCCGCCCCCGCACGCGCTCCGCTGCGCGGCCGCGGCGTGCAGCCGCGCCCGACGCTCGACCAGGCGCGTCAGCGGCGCGACGAGCACCCGCCGTTGCGGCGCGACGAGGCGGCACCGGCGCGCCGCGACCCAGCTGCGCCGCCGCACGAAGGGATGCGCCTGTCCAAACGCATGAGCGAACTGGGCCTGGCCTCGCGCCGCGAGGCCGACGAATGGATCGCACAGGGTCTGGTGCGCGTCGACGGCAAGGTCGTGGCCGAACTCGGCGCGCGCGTGCGGCCGGGGCAGTCGATCACCATCGACCCGGCGGCGCACCGCGAGCAGTCGCAGCGCGTCACCATCCTGCTGCACAAGCCGCTCGGCTACGTCAGCGGCCAGCCCGAGGACGACCACCTGCCCGCCGTCGCGCTCGTCACCGCGGCCAACCGCTGGTCCGGCGACCGCACGCCGCTGCGCTTCGCCCCGGTACAGCTGCGCGGGCTGGCGCCGGCCGGCCGGCTCGACCTCGACTCGACCGGACTGCTGGTGCTGACGCAGGACGGCCGCATCGCGCGCGCGCTGATCGGCGAGCGCTCCGACGTCGAGAAGGAATACCTGGTGCGCGTCGACTGGGCCGACCCGCGCGAGGCGGCCGCGCATGCCGGCACGCCACTGATGCACGCCTTCCCCGCCGAAAGGATGGCGCGGCTGCGCCACGGTCTGGTGCTCGACGGCGTCGAGCTGCAGCCGGCCAAGGTGTCGTGGCAGAGCGAGTTCCGCCTGCGCTTCGTGCTGCGCGAAGGCCGCAAGCGCCAGATCCGCCGCATGTGCGAGGCGGTCGGGCTGAAGGTCGTCGCGCTCGAGCGGGTGCGCATCGGCAGCGTGGTGCTCGGCGCGCTGCCGTTGGGGCAGTGGCGGTATCTCGGGCCGTTCGAACGCTTTTAGCGCGCCGTCGTCTCGCGAGGCAAAGAGGCGGGCGGTACCCGGGACGGGCGATTTGGTGGCGGCGAGAAGCGCAGCCTCGGGGTCGGCGCGCGCCGCAGGCGCGCGCATCGTCAACTGACTCGCGGCATCTGTTTGAACGCAGCGACCGCAGGTCGCGAAGTGAGTTATGCCGCGCGACCCCGAGGCGAGCATCGCAAGCGCAGTCGGCGCAGCCGACCGCCAACGCATGAGACCGGCCCGGGCACCGCCTGCCGCGACGCCCCGAAACCTCGCAAGCAACGACTCAAGGCCGCTCGACGTCCGGATCCTCGTCCTTCGCGTGCGACTTGCCTTCTTCCTCCGCGCGCCGCATCGCCTCCGCCTCGGCCTGGTCGCGCGGCGCCGAGTCCTTCGCCGCCTGGCCGACCTTGCCCGACTCGACGAAGCGCTTCTGCGCCTGGTCGTAGCGGCGCGCGGCGCCGTAGTTGCCCTCGCCCTGGATGTCGGGCGACGGGTTCTTGGGTTCGCGCTTCATCTCGGTCCTCCTTGCATCGAAGGGACCATTGTGCGAAGCAGCTTGCGCGGCCGGCTGTCGGCGCGCGCCGATTCGGCGCCCGGCGTCGCCCTACATGCGACGCGTCAGTGCAGTTCGGCCAGCGTCGCGCGCGCCGCGTCGATCCATTGCGGCTCCGCAGCCTGCGCGCGGGCCAGGGCGCGCCGCGCCGCGTCGCGCGCC
>JBLMVT010000256.1:0-3651 GCA_050256835.1 Betaproteobacteria bacterium
GCCGGTGCCGGCCAGCACCACGGCGCGCCGGCCGGCCAGCGAGCGGCCGTGCGCCAGCCAGGCGACGCCGGCCGCGGCGGTGGTGTTCGCGCCGTTGCTGTCGAGCATGACCGAGACGCGAAAGCCGGCGAAGAACTTCTTGCGCACCGCCCGCAACAGCGCCTCGCCCGCCGCCATGTCCGAGCCGCCGATGAAGATCGCCGTGTACTTCTTGTCCTTCGGCGCGCGCGTGAAGATCGCGCCGTCGACCAGCGGGCCGACGTTCGCCGGCGTGATGCCACCGTAGGCAGTGACGTGGTCGGCGCCGCCGTCGTAGGCGACGACGTTGTCGAACACCGCCGGGTGCGGGTCGGTGTCGAACTGGTAGAGCAGCTTCTTCATCCGTCGGATCTCCGTCGTGCCGAGGTACGCGGGCCTCATGTCACCAGATGCTGCGGCCTGCCGGCTGCCCAGGCGTCGATGTTGTCGATCAGCTGGTCGGCGAGGAACTGCATCGCGCCGTCCGACGCCCAGGCGACGTGCGGCGTGAGGATGAAATTGTGGCGCCGCACGTCGAGCAGCGGGTGGCCGTTGGTCGGCGGCTCGATGGTCAGCACGTCGAAGCCTGCGCCGGCGATCAGCCCGTCGTCGAGCGCCTGGATCAGCGCGTGCTCGTCGACCAGGCCGCCGCGCGAGGTGTTGATGAGGATCGCGTTGCGCTTCATGCGGTGGAACTCGCGCAGCGAGATCAGGTTGCGCGTCGCGTCGGTGAGCGGGCAGTGCAGCGAGATCACGTCGCTCTCGGCGAGTACGGTGTCGAGCGGCGTGAATTCGACACCCTCGGCCCGGGGCGGCGCGTGGTCGGCGAACAGCACCTTCATGCCGAATCCGCGCGCGATGGCCGCCGTGCCCTGCCCGATCGCGCCCTCGCCGACGATGCCGAGCGTGGCGCCGTGCAGGTCGCCGATGTCGTGGGTGAAGAAGCAGAACTGCTCCGACCGCTGCCAGACGCCGGCCTCGACGTCGGCGCGGTAGGCGAGCAGGTTGCGGCGCAGCGCCAGGATCAGCGCGAAGGCGTGCTCGGGCACGGTGTGCACTGCGTAGTTGCGGATGTTGGCCACCGCGATGCCGTGCTCGCGGCAGTACGCGACGTCGATCACGTCGTAGCCCGTGGCGGCGACTGCGACCATCTTCAGCCGCGGCAACTGCGCCAGCGCGTCGGCGCGCAGCGGCACCTTGTTGACGATCGCCACCGTCGCGTGGCGCAGCCGCTCGACGACCTGGTCGGGCGGCGTCTTCGCATGCTCGACGTAGCTTTCCGCCTGTGCCGGCCGGCGCACGGTCGCCTTCAGCGAATCGCGATCGAGGAACACCACCGAATGCGCCATGCCGTAACTCCTGCTGGACCGTGACACGTTCATTGGACCGCGTCGACGGCGATGCGTAAACCACCACGCCGCGCCGACCCGCCGGACGAGGTGGCCGGAGCGCCGGACGTGCCGTGCGAGACAGCCATCGGACCTTCCCGCCAGGGGCTTCGGAGGCGCCGGCGGATGCGCCGTCGCGCGCCCGCCTAACATGCGGGCGATGCCACCGGCGTCGAAGACCGCGAAGAAAGAACCCGACATGCCCTCCGACATCGACATCGCGCAGGCCGCCACCCTGCGCCGCATCACCGACGTCGCGCACGACAGGCTCGGCATCGCCGAGGAGCACCTCGAGCCGTACGGCCGCTACAAGGCCAAGATCTCGCTCGACTACCTCGACTCGATCCGCGACCGACCCGACGGCAAGCTGATCCTCGTCACCGCGATCAGCCCGACGCCCGCCGGCGAAGGCAAGACGACGACCACCGTCGGCCTCGGCGACGCGCTCAACCGCATCGGCAGGAAGACGCTGATCTGCCTGCGCGAGCCCTCGCTCGGGCCGGTGTTCGGCATGAAGGGCGGCGCCGCCGGCGGCGGCCATGCGCAGGTGGTACCGATGGAGGACATCAACCTGCACTTCACCGGCGACTTCAACGCCATCCAGCTGGCCAACAACCTGCTGGCGGCGCTGATCGACAACCACGTGCACCACGGCAACGCGCTCGACATCGACGTGCGCCGTGTCACCTGGAAGCGCGTGCTCGACATGAACGACCGCGCCCTGCGCGATATCACGGTCGGCCTCGGCGGCCCGGCCAACGGCTTCCCGCGCGAGGACGGCTTCGACATCGTCGTCGCCTCCGAGGTGATGGCGATCTTCTGCCTGGCGACGTCGCTGGCCGACCTGAAGGAGCGGCTGGGCAACATCGTCGTCGCCTACACGCGCGGGCAGAAGCCCGTCACCGCGCGCGAGCTGAACGCGCACGGCGCGATGACCGTGCTGCTGAAGGACGCACTCAAGCCCAACCTCGTGCAGACGCTGGAGAACAACCCGGCCATCCTGCACGGCGGGCCGTTCGCCAACATCGCGCACGGCTGCAACTCGGTGATCGCCACCCGCTCGGCCCTCAAGCTGGCCGACTACGTGGTCACCGAGGCCGGCTTCGGCGCCGACCTCGGCGCCGAGAAGTTCGTCGACATCAAGTGCCGCAAGTCGGGCCTGCGCCCCGACGCGGCGGTGCTGGTGGCGACGATCCGCGCGCTCAAGTACCACGGCGGCGTCGAGGTCGAGGCGCTGAACCACGAGGACCTCGATGCGCTCGGCCGCGGCATCGGGAACATCGAGCGCCACGTCGCCAACATCCGCGAGCAGTACGGGCTGCCGTGCGTCGTGGCGATCAACAACTTCAGCTTCGACACGCCGGCCGAGCTGAGGCTGCTGCAGGATCGCATGGCGAAGCACGAGGTGCCGGTGATCGTCGCGCGCCACTGGGCCGAGGGTGGCCGCGGCGCCGAGGACGTGGCGCGCGCGGTGGTCGACCTGGTCGAGGGCCGCCGGAGCCAGTCGACGCCGGGCTTTCGCTTCGTCTACGACGACGACGCCTCGCTGATGGACAAGGTCACCGCGATCGCGACGAAGATCTACGGCGCGGCCAGCGTCACCGCCTCGGCCAAGGTCGCCGCGCAGATCGCGAAGCTGCAGGAATCGGGCTACGGCCGCTACCCGGTGTGCGTGGCCAAGACGCAGTATTCGTTCTCGACCGATCCGAAGCTGCGCGGGGCGCCGTCGGGCCACGCGATCGACATCCGCGAGGTGCGGCTGGCCGCCGGCGCCGAGTTCGTGGTCATGGTGTGCGGCGACATCATGACGATGCCCGGGCTGCCCAAGGTGCCGTCGGCCGAGAGGATCGACATCGACGAGCACGGCAGGGTCGTCGGCCTGTTCTGACCCGCGCCGCGGGCCTGCGGCATCATCGCCGCGTGCCGCGTCCGATCACGCTCGACGACCTGCGCCGCCACGCGGTCGCTCGCACGCTGTTCGCCCCGACCACGCTCGAGCGCGCGATCGGCCGGCTCGGCTTCGTGCAGGCCGACCCGATCCGCGCGCCGGCGCGTGCGCAGGACCTGACGTTGCGCCACCGCGTCGCCGGCTACCGCGCCGGCGACCTCGAGCGCCGCTACCCGCGGCTCGCGGTCGAGGAGGACTGCCTCGTCAACTACGGCTTCCTGCCGCGCGCGCACCTTGCGCTGCTGCACCCGCGCGTGCCCGCCCGCGCCTGGGACGCGGCGACCGCGCGGCGCGCCG
>JBLMVT010000257.1:0-10273 GCA_050256835.1 Betaproteobacteria bacterium
CCGGCGCCGTCGCCTTCGTGAGCGACGCGCTGAGCGTGACCGGCCCGGTGGGCGCGAGCGCCGCCCTCTCGTTCGCGCCCTACACTGTGTCGGCGGGCATCGGCGTGGCGGGCGGCGCGGGCGCGCTGCAGTTGCCGCAGACCCTGCTCGACCAGCTCACCGGCGCGGCCTCCCTCACCATCGGCCGCGTCGACGGCAGCGGGCCGATCGAGGTCGGCGCCTTCGTCGTGCCGAGCGCGACGCGGCTGCAGTCGGGCAGCGGCAACGTCGCGTTCACCGGCCCGGTCGACAGCGCGACGGGCACGCCGCGCAGCATGACCGTCGCCACTGGCGGGACGACCACTCTGCCCGCACAGCTTGGTGCGACCACACCGCTGGGCAGCTTCAGCGTGCTGGGCGCGTCCGCGCTCGGCGCCGACACGACGCTGACGGCATCGACGATCAGCTTCGGCACCAGCGTGTCCGGGCCGCACGCGCTGACGCTCGACGGCTCGCTGCAGCTGATCAACAACCTCGCGATCAGCGGCACCGACGTGCGCTTCCAGTCGATCGACGGAGCCTTCGGCCTGACGGTGAACGCCTCGGGCGCCAGCACCTTCGCCGGGCCGGTCGGCGCGGGGACGCCGCTCGCCAGCCTCGTGACCGACGCGGCCGGCACGACGCACCTCGCCGGCTCGATCCAGGCCAGCGGCACGATCCGGTTCAACGACGCGGTCGTGCTCGATGCGAACGCGTCCGTGGCGGCAGGCACGGCGCCGGGCGCGGACTCGGTGCTGTTCGGGCAGGCGGTCGACGGCGGCTTCGGGCTCACCGTCAGCAGCGCGGGCCCGGCGCACTTCGCCGGCTCCGTGGGGGCGGGCACGCCGCTGGCGAGCCTCGCGTCGGCCGGCACCGGCGACGTGACGTTCGACGTCGGCTCGGTGACCACCACCGGCGCGCAGAGCTACGCCGGGCTGGTGCACCTGCCCGCCGGCACCACGCTTCAGGGCGCCGCGCTCGAGCTGGCGGGCGGCGGTAGCGCGCACGGGGACCTCACGCTGCTCACCGAATCGCTGGCGCTCGGCGCGCCGCTCGCCGGCAGCGGCCAGGTCGCGATCGCGCCGCGCCATGCCGGCGACTCGATCGGCCTGGGCAGCGCAGGCGGCACGCTGTCGATCGGGCAGTCCGTGCTCGACCGGCTCGCCGGGTTCGACCAGCTGCTCGTCGGCCGCGCCGACGGCAGCGGCGACCTCACGGCGCAGGCGGCCGTGCTGCCGATGACCACCACGCTGCAGGGCGGCAGCGGCGAGATCCGACTCGCCGGCGGCATCGACGGCGCGGTCGACCTCACACTGGCCACCGGCGGGGTGACGAGCCTGGTCGGCGACATCGGCACGAACGTGGCGCTGCGCAGCCTGCACGTCACCGACGAAGCGACGCACGCCAACTGGGACGGCAGCGCGGGCGAGCGCACGCTCGTTGAAGGCGGCGCGCCGGTGCGCATCGTCACCAGCGGCACGCAGCTCTACGACGAGCCCCTGCTCGCCAGCACGACGCTCTCGCTGCAGGCGGACTCGGTGAAGCTGCCGCAGGCCGTCGGTGCGCTCACACTGGGCGACGTCCGGCTCGCCAACGGCGGCAGCATCACGAGCAGCGGCGTACTGCAGCTCGCCGGCGCGCTGCAGCTCGACGGCGGCACGCTGATGCTCAGCTCGACGGCGACGCCGACTGCGGGGTCGATCACCGACCCCGAGTACGCCGGCGAGGGGCTGCTGTTCCGCAACGCCCTGCTGCGCGAGAACAGTGCGGCGATCGAGCAGCTTGCCGGCTCGACCATCCGCACCGCCGCCGGCAGCCTGCTCGCGCTGCGCTCGCCGGGCAACGGTTCGATCCTGATCGACCAGGCCGGCAACCAGCTGGCCGGCGGCCTGTCGGCGGTCACCGGCACGCCGGGCGACAACGACGCGACGCGCTTCAACGTGGCGGGCAGCCTGCCGCTGGGCATCGTTCGCATCGCGGCGGACCAGCTCAACGCCGCCGGGCGCTTCAACGGGGATGCGACGGCGCCCGACCTCGGCATCGAGGCCGATGCGGTGCACATCACCGCCGACCGGCTTTCCACGGGTGCCGGCGGCCTGATCCGCGCGCGGCTGCCATTCGACAACACACAGGGCTCGCAGACCTCGCTGCCGGCGCTCACGCTGACGCTGACTCCGGGGACCTACACGCTGACCGGCCCGTATGGCAGCGGCGCTGCGCCTGCGAGCTGGATCCAGGTCAAGCTCGGCGACCAGGATGGCGGCTTCGTCACGCTGCGGCCCAAAGGCGACGCAGTGACGCACCCCGACCTGTTCGTTTTCCTCGCCGGCGACCCGCAGCCGCGGCCGTTCTACGACGGCAGCGGCAAGACCACCGAGATCCCGATCTTCTACAACGGCGACACGCCGCGCACGCCGCAGGAGGTGGGCGCGCTCAACGCCGTGACGGCGGTGGTCGAGAACGCGCGGCGCGCCCGCTTCGAGGAGGCGGTGCGCACCGAGAACGTCACTTCGCGGCTGCGCCAGGGCGTCATCGCGGAGGTCGGCGCGGGCCGCCCGGCGACTGAGGGAAGCGGGACAATGCACATGCCCGAGCCCTGTCCGGTCAAGCCGGGCACGCTGGAGTGCCAGTGAGATGGCGCCGCATGACCGGTCGACCCGCGGGCCGTCCTGGGCCGCGGTACGCAGGCGCTGTCTCGATGCAATGCAGAGGCTGGGGGTTCGGATGTCGCGTTCCGATGCACTGAAGGATGGCGAGGCGGCCCGCTCGGGCCTGACGCGCCGGGTGCTGTGCAGCCTGCCGCTGGCGCTGGCCTGTCCGGCGATGGGCCAGCCGGCCTCCGCGCCGTCGGCGCCGCAGGGCAGCTCGAGCGACGTGCGGCTCGCGCTGCTGATCGGCAACCGCGCCTATCCGTCGCCGTTCGACCTGCCGCCGATGTACAAGAACGTGCGCGACGTGAAGGCGGCGCTGGAGCGCTGGAACTTCAACGTCACCAGCAGTACCGACGACGACCCGGCGGCGCTGCGCCAGTCGATCCAGAACTTCGCCAAGGCGGCCAGCGCCGCGCCGCCGGACGCGACCATCCTCTTCTATTTCACCGGGCATGGCCTGCAGGTCGATGCCGAGAACCTCATGCTCGGGGCGGGCGTCAATCCGATCTCGGCCGAGGACGCGCTGCTCAAGGGCAGCCTGCACCTGCGCCGCGACGTGATCGACCTGCTGCCGCGCCGCCCGCAAGGCCTGTCGATCGCGGTCATCGACGCCTGCCGCACGTCGTTGCGCGACGTGCAGGAGCACGGTGGGGGCCTCAACCAGATGGAGGCCCCGCTCGGGTACCTGATCGCGTTCTCCACCGGCGCCGGCAAGCCGGCGATCGCGCCCGCAGTCGAGACGCGCAACACCTTCTACACCGAATCGCTGGTCAAGGTGCTTGGCAGCGCCAGCGGCGAGACGTCGTTCTCCGAGCTGTTCCGGCTTGTCAAGCTCGACGTGCAGAACGTCATGCTCAACTTCCCGATCGCGGCGATCCGCGAGTTCGCGCAGTTTCCCTTCATCGCCGAGAACACGCGCGGCCGTTTCGTGCTGGCACCGCGCACCGATGCCGGCCCGGCGCCGCAGCCCAGGTTCACGGCCGAAGACGAGTCCAAGCTATGGAGCGAACTGCAGCAGTCCTCGTGGCCGCTTGACGTGCAGCGCATCGCCGAGGAGTACATCACCCGGTTCCCCCACAGCGAGCTGCGCGGCGGCGCCGAGGTAGCACGCGAGGGTGCGCACCAGGCGGTCGAGGCGCTGTCGCGCAACGACGTGCGCCTGTTCCCGAACGCGTTCCGCCCGGACACCCACGAGCCGCTGGTGCTCGACGAGGTGCGCAAGGCCGCGCGCGGCGACAAGGACGCCGCGGCTCGGCTGGCAAGGATGTACCTGCGCGGCGAGAACGGCATCGCTCCCGACCGCAACCGCTACGAGGGCTGGCTGCAGTTCGCCTCGGCGCTGGGCAACGGCATTGCCTGCTACGAGTTGGCGGTGCATTACCGGCGGCTCGGCCAGCCGGTGCTGGCGGCGCAGTTCGAGGCGCGTTCGCGCGAACTCGGCTACACGCCGCCGCCGACGCTGGACAACTTCCGCAAGTAGCCGCGCCGCCCTACCGTGCTAGAATTCCTCTTCTGTCGCGGGGTGGAGCAGTCCGGTAGCTCGTTGGGCTCATAACCCAAAGGTCGTAGGTTCAAATCCTGCCCCCGCAACCATCTTTCGAAGCCCTCCCCGCGGAGGGCTTTGTTGTATAGCCAGCAACCCGACCACGCAGCTGTGGCCGCCGCGAGGCTCAAAGGGTAAGGGACAAGCCCGGCTTTGAGAAAGGCTAACCTTGGCCAGCGCATTGCGCGCCCGTTGTAGAGGACTAACCGCTCAACCAGGCTCACCGCCTCATCTTGGTGGAGTCCCTGGGCGCCCTCCAGGTCTACGGGTCACGCACCCATGCCAGACGGCCAAGGCCACGTCACGTACGACATCGAAGTCGACGTGCGACAGCCCTTGCCGAGCGACCTTGGCCAGCGCGGCATTGGCCGCGTTCACATCAACGCGGGTCACGGTGCACTTCGTCTTTGCTGTGCTCATGGCGTAGGCTGGGGGCATCGGCTAGGCTTTCGTGGAGCCTTCGGGCCCCCCAGACATCGCGGGAAGCAACAGCTTGTGCATGACGCGCGACTTCTCGAAGGCGTTGCAGGCCTTCATGTCCGCAATCACCTTGTCGAGGTCCTCGTAGTCGAACGCGGCCGTCCACTTGTGAATCCACTGCATGGCGTCCAGGAACGGCTTCGGATTGCCTTCTCGCGTGAGCACCCGCAGGCAGTCCAGGTATTCGTCGCGAAACAGGGTCGGCACGATGACGCGGCAGCTGTTGACCACGGAGAGTTCGGCGTTCATGACTAGGCGGGCGAGTCGCCCGTTACCATCCGTGAACGGGTGAACCTCGGACACGATAAACATCGCCATGAACGCGCGGGCACTGCCCGCAGGCACTGTCGGAAGGAGCTTGGAGCCTTCGACGAGTGTTCCGCGCACCAGGCGCGGGGCTACGAACTCCGTGTTGCCGGCCCGGTTCGCGACGGTCTTGAACTCGCCCGGGCCGGTTTCGGGCCGCTCCTTCATCTGGTCCGCATGGCGCGCGCGGAGCTGGTTCAACACCGGCTCGCCGTAGCTGAGCGTCTGGTTGGCCCAGCCCGGATTCAGCGCCTGCCGAAAGACACCCAGGATGTCGTGCGAGTCCTTCGGCCGCTCCGTGACGGGCTTGCCTTCGAGCACGAAGCCCCTGGCTTCGCTGACATCGAATTCCGTGCCCTCGATGAAATTGCTGAAGTACGACTCCAGGAACGCGAAGTGCGCTCTGCCTTGCTCGCTCTTGACCACCGAAGCGGGTTGACCGAGCGGCGTGGCGCGAAGGACTTCGGCCAACTTCTCGAAGAGGGCGAGTCGGTTGGCGTCGTAGGGCACTGCTCCTGCCATGGCGCGCCCGGCAGGTGTCGACATACGGGCGCGTTGCGTGCCGAGGACGCCGCCGATGAGTTCGTCGAGGATGTCCGCCTCGCGTTCGAGTCCCAGCGTCGGAGCCAGGGCGCGAGCCTGGTCGCGGATGGCGTTCAGCGCCTCTTCCCCGCGAGCTTCACAGGTTTCGATGAGGCGCTTCTCAACAGCGGCGCGGCCCGCGGACTTCTTGACCTTGCCGCGAGTGACGGCAAGGTTCTCCAGCAGAACGCGCGGCGTCGAAGGAAAGTAGAGCTCACGCCCCATCATCGGGGCGTCACCCTGAGCGGGACCGCGGCCTCCAAGGAGCTGAATGGTGAGCCCGGGCAACTCCACCCTCTTCGGGTAGAGGTACGTCAGGTACATCACCCCATCCACTGGTCCGCCGCCATGAAAGGCACTGCGCGGGCCGACGACGGCGCGCGGGTAGAGCGCAGCGAGCAGGCGAATCCGTTCGCGAGCCAGCAGCGCCGGCCAGGATTCTCGCGGCAGGCTCGTGACCACGCCCGGAGCGATGCGTAGCAGGGTTCCCTCGCGCAGTCGTCGCTGAGCCGCTCGGATTTGCGCGGGAGACATCTCGGCGTAGAGCAGGAGCGAGTCGTCGGGCGTCGTCATTCTTCGATTGAGAGCCAGCGTCAGCAGGGCGTTGTCGTGAATCTTTTAGAAAGATGGCACGCGTGTCGTTGTTCTTCGAAACGAGTGCGTGGGCTCTTGTCGCGATTCTTTTTGGAAGGCAAGAGCCACGCCTCAATTTGTCGTGATTATTATACTACTAGAGGCCTGCAGTCGTCAATTATCTATTTTGTCGACATCCGCCGGCCCCAGCGCGCCAACCTGTTGACGCAGCAACGGGGGCCTGGCGAAGGGACCTCGCCGGTGGCGGGTGAGAACGACGACTGACCGTTCGCTTCCCGAGGCCGTGCCAGCCCCGCCGCGCGTCACGCCTTCCCCCGACAGTTCCAAAGTGGCTGGACCCTTCGAGGAAGTGCGCAAGCTCATGAGATTGGCTCGTAGCCGCCCCGGTCATCGCCACCGCGCCGGGACCTTGTTTCCACGGGACGCTGACCCCTACACCAGCGCCTGAATCAAATGCGGCCAACGTTTGCGAGAATTCTGCGAACGCGGCCAACGTTTGATAGACGGGCTGTAAACCGTCTATCGGCTCAGAAACTCGGCCAAAGCTACTTGGAATCCGTGGCCAATCCGACGTGAACTCCACAGGCTTCTTCATTCGGGGCGTCGCGGGAACACCGCTTGCAGCCTCGTCCGCGTCGCCGCTCGACGTCCTGCCGGGCCGGCACGCGAGTCGCGATTGCATCCGAAGTCGATTCCTCCCGTTCGCAGCGTGCTCGGGCGCCTCGGCAGCGCCGGCCGCGCCTTCTGGCGCTGCGACGGCCCGAGCTGGGCCGCGGCGATCGCCTACTACAGCCTGCTGTCGCTGATTCCGCTGCTGCTGGTGCTTGCCGCCTCGGCGGCCGTGGTCGTCGACCCGAAGTGGGCAGTGGCGCTGGCCACGCACTACCTCGGCGGCTATCTGCCCCAGGGCGCCGAGCCGGTGCGCAAGGCAGCGATGCAGGCGCTCGACGCCTGGCGCCACCGCGGCTGGTTGTTCGTGCTGCCGCTGCTGTGGACCGGCTCGCTGGTATTCGGTGCGCTCGATCGCGCCCTCAACATCGCCTTCGACAGCGCCGAACGCTCCGGCCTGCTGAAGCGGCTGGTGGTGAGACTGGCGATGCTGCTCACGCTCGGCGCGCTGTTCATCGTGGCGCTGCTCACGCAGCTCGCGCTCGGCGCGGCTGCCGCGCAGCGGCCGCAGCCGGCGGACCATTGGGCGCTCGGCGCTCTCGTGCTGGCGGCGCCCGCGACGCTGCTCTGGCTGGCCTTCCTGCTCGCCTACCGGCTGGTGCCACGCGAGCGGCCGGGGTGGCGCCTCGCCGCCGTCGGCGCCGGCGTGGCGACCGCGCTGCTCTACCTGGTGCGCCCGCTGTTCCTCGGCTACGTCGCGCGCATCGCCGGCTATGGCCTGGTCTACGGTCCGCTCGCCGGCGTGGTCGTGGCCGTGCTCTGGAGCTGGGTGTTCGCGATGGTCCTGCTGTACGGCGGGCAGGTCGCGTCGAGCCTGGACGACCGCCGGCCGGGCTGCTGACGGAGGTCAGCGCGCCGTCTCGGTGGCCAGCGTGCGCGCCATCAGGAACACCTGGTCGAGGAAGGCCGAGGCATGCGCCTCGGTGCGGCCGTACAGCTCGCTGACCAGCGGATCGGGCGTCGGAAGCTTGGCCAGCGCGCCGGCAAGCTGCTGGACGAGCGCCGTGTTCATGCGCGCGAACTTCTCGGGCTCGTCGCGCCACAGGTCCGACAGCATGCAGGCGAGCAGCGCGCGCAGCGCCAGCGAGACTCCGAGGTCGCTCGCCGTCTTGTCGACGTCGAGGGTGCCTTGTCCGGTTTCCGTGGCGCCGTCGCAGGGGTCGGCGCCGTCCGGTCGCGGGAAGTCCGACATCGTATGGCCGCCTGTTCATGGTGGGGTTCGATGCCTCGTCGGGGCAAGCGCCATGCCGGTCGCGGCCGCCGGCCGGGCGCACTCGCTACCATGGCGCGCCCGGCGTGGTGCCGGGCCTCGCCCTCAGCTCTTCCGAGAACGATGACGCCAATCCAGTTCGCCGGCCGCGTGGCCGTTGTCACCGGCGCCGGCGGCGGCCTCGGCCGCCAGCATGCGCTCGCCCTCGCCCGCCGCGGCGCCCGGGTCGTCGTCAACGACCTCGGCGACGCCGCGCAGGTCGTCGCCCAAGAGATCCGCGCTGCCGGCGGCGAGGCGATCGCCAGCCCGGCGTCGGTGACCGACTTCGCCGCCGTGCAGGCGATGGCGCAGCAGGCCCTCGATGCCTGGGGCCGCATCGACATCCTGGTGAACAACGCGGGCGTCCTGCGCGACAAGACCTTCGCCAAGATGGACCTCGCCGACTTCCGGCTCGTCGTCGACGTACACCTGATGGGCGCGGTGCACTGCACCAAGGCCGTGTGGGAAACGATGCGCGCGCAGGGCTACGGCCGCGTGGTCATGACGACCTCGTCGTCGGGCCTGTACGGCAACTTCGGGCAGAGCAACTACGGCGCGGCCAAGATGGCGCTCGTCGGGCTGATGCAGACGCTCGCGCTCGAGGGCGAGAAGCACGGCATTCGCGTCAACTGCCTGGCACCGACGGCGGCCACCCGCATGACCGAAGAGCTGCTGCCGCCGGCCGTGCTCGAGCACCTGCGCCCCGAGGCGGTGACGCCCGGGCTGCTGTATCTCGCCGGCGAAGATGCACCGACGCGCACCATCCTGTGCGCCGGTGCCGGCACCTTCGCGCGCGCCTACGTGACCCTGACGCAGGGCGTGCACATCGGCATGGTCGACGACGCGGCCGAGCAGGTCGCCGAACGCTTCGCGCAGATCTCCGACCGCCACGACGAGGCGGTGCCCGCCAGCGGCGCCGAGCAGAGCCGCAACGAGTTGGCCAAGGCCATGCAGGGCTGACGCGTCAGCGACTGCGCCGCTCGAGCCGCGCAAGCACGCCGGCGAGGTCGAGCGCGCCGAGCAGCGCCGCCAGGCTGCGCCCGCAGCGCGCGGGCACGTCGTCGAAGGCGATCCAGGCGAAGCGGTCCAGTTCGGGCACGCTGCGCCCATGCCGGTCGACGAAGGTGCTGCGGCAGGCACAGCCGGCTGTGTCGAAGCGCTCGCGCAGCACCGCGAACAGGTGCAGGTCCTTGCCGCGCCGGTAGGCGTGGCAACCGAGGTCGAGCAGCTCATCGACGGCCAGCCGCAGGCCGGTCTCCTCGACCGTCTCGCGCAGTGCCGTCTGTACCGGCGTCTCGTCGGGCTCGGCGATGCCCTTGGGGATGTCCCAACGCGGCGTGCCGGTGGCGTGGCCGAGCAGCAACTCGCCGGCAGGGGCGAGCACGAGCACGCCGCAGCTCAGAACCGGGTTCGCGCGCCGTTGAGGCATGCTGCGAGTCTGTACCCTTGGCGGCGCAACACCATGAAGATCGCCACCTTCAACGTCAACGGCATCGGCGTGCGGCTGCCGCGCCTGCTCGAGTGGCTGGCCGAGTCGACGCCGGACATCGTCTGCCTGCAGGAGCTGAAGGCGGCCGACGCGGCGTTCCCGGCCGCGGCGCTGCGCGAGGCCGGCTACGGCGCCGTCTGGCACGGGCAGAAGGGCTTCAACGGGGTCGCCGTGCTGGCGCGCGGCACCGACCCGGTCGAGCGCCGCCGCGGCCTGCCCGGCGACGACGCCGACGGCCAGAGCCGCTACCTCGAGGCGCAGGTCGGCACGCTGGTCGTCGCCTCGATCTACCTGCCCAACGGCAACCCGCAGCCGGGCCCCAAGTTCGACTACAAGCTCGCCTGGTTCGACCGACTGATCGAGCACGCACGCTCGCTGCGCGACGCCGGGCCGGTGGTGCTGGCGGGCGACTACAACGTCGTGCCGACCGACGCCGTCGCCGACATCTACTCGACGCGCTCGTGGCTGAAGGACGCGCTGCTGCAGCCCGGGAGCCGCGCTGCCTGGCAGCGCCTGCTGGCCGACGGCTGGACCGACGCGCTGCGCGCGCGCCACCCCGACGCCGCGCTCTACACCTTCTGGGACTACTTCCGCGACCGCTGTGCGGGCAACGCCGGGCTGCGCATAGACCACCTACTGCTCAACGCCGCCGCGGAATGGACGCTTGCCGACGCCGGCGGCGACCACGACGT
>JBLMVT010000258.1:0-6562 GCA_050256835.1 Betaproteobacteria bacterium
ATCCGCGAGGGCGACTGGACGATCGCGCCGCTGCCCAAGGCGCTCGAGTGCCGGCGCGTCGAGATCACCGGTCCGGTCGACGCCAAGATGATCATCAACGCGTTCAACTCGGGCGCGGACAGCTACATGACCGACTTCGAGGACAGCAACTCCCCGAAGTGGGAGAACCAGATCCAGGGCCAGGTCAACCTCGTCAAGGCGATCCGCCGCACGCTGACCGTCGGCCAGGCCGGCAAGACATACCGCCTGAACGAGAAGATCGCCACGCTGCAGGTGCGCCCGCGCGGCTGGCACCTCGACGAGAAGCACGTGACGGTCGACGGCCAGCGCGTCTCGGGCGGCATCTTCGACTTCGCCCTCTTCATGTTCCACAACGCGCGCGAGCAGATCGCGCGCGGCGCCGGGCCGTACTTCTACCTGCCGAAGATGGAGTCGCACCAGGAGGCGCGGCTGTGGAACGACATCTTCATCGCCACCCAGGAGGCGCTCGGCCTGCCGCGCGGCACGATCCGGGCCACCGTGCTGATCGAGACCATCCTCGCCGCGTTCGAGATGGACGAAATCCTGTACGAGCTGCGCGAGCATTCGGCCGGGCTCAACGCCGGGCGCTGGGACTACATCTTCTCGTGCATCAAGAAGTTCAAGAACGACCGCGACTTCTGCCTGGCCGACCGCAAGCTGGTGACGATGACGGCGCCATTCATGCGCGCCTATTCGCTGCTGCTGCTGAAGACCTGCCACCGGCGCAAGGCGCCGGCGATCGGCGGCATGAGCGCGCTGATCCCGATCAAGAACGACCCTGAGAAGAACGCCATCGCGATGGCCGGCATCATCAAGGACAAGCGCCGCGACGCCAACGACGGCTACGACGGCGGCTGGATCGCGCACCCGGGGCTGGTCGAGGTGGCGATGAAGGAGTTCGTCGACGTGCTCGGCGACCGGCCGAACCAGATCGAGCGCCAGAAGCCCTATACGGTCGTCACCGGCGCGCAGCTGCTCGAGTTCAAGCCCGAGCAGCCGATCACCGAGGCCGGCCTGCGCATGAACATCAACGTCGGCATCTACTACCTCGGCTCCTGGCTGGCGGGCAACGGCTGCGTGCCGATCTACAACCTGATGGAGGACGCCGCCACCGCCGAGATCAGCCGCAGCCAGGTATGGCAGTGGATCCGCTCGCCCAAGGGCGTCCTCGACGACGGCCGCAAGATCACCGCCGAGATGGTGCGCAAGATGGTCGCCGAGGAGCTGGCCGGCATCAAGGCCGCCGGCTACGAGGGCACGACGATCGACCGCGCCTCGCAGATCTTCGAGCAGATGAGCACGCAGGACGAATTCGCCGAGTTCCTGACGCTGCCGCTGTACGAGGAACTCTGACTTCGGCCCCCTCCCCGGTGGGTGAGGAACCGCGGCGCGCCTACACCCGCAGCCGCGCCGCCAGCTCGCGCAGCCGCTCGATCCCCGGCTCCTTCCGAGGCCACACCAGGCCGACGCCGTCGTCGGCGTGGCGCGGCAGCACGTGCAGGTGCGCGTGCGGGACGGTCTGCGAGCCGGCGGGCCCGTTGGCCTGCAGGATGGTGATGCCCTGCGGCGCGAAGGCGGCCTGCACCGCGAGCGCGATGCGCCGCGCGACGCGGCCGAGCGCCTCGGCCTCGGCCTCGCTGCACTCGAGCAGTGTCGCGCGCGGCGCCTTGGTGGCCACGATGACATGGCCGTCGTTGACCTGGCCGGCGTCCATGAACGCGAACACCAGGTCGTCCTCGTAGACCTTGGCGCACGGCAGCTCGCCTTCGAGCAGGCGCTCGAACACGGTGCGCGAGCGCGTCGGGTCGGGCGGCGCCGGCCGCGACCCGTGCGGGTCGGGCAGCCGGCGCCGCAGCGACTCGAAGAACAGCAGCGACTGCTCGCGCTCGCCCTGCACCTGGCGCGCGACGCGCTCGGCAATGGCGGCCTCGACCGGCGCCAGCGGCCGTCCGGTCGACTGCGCCAGCACCTGCTGCATGCAGGCACGTTCGAGGTAGTACAGGTCGTCGTAGGCGAACGCAAGGTTCGGACCGCACACCACGACGCCGTGGTTGCCGAGGAAGGCGACGTCGCGGCCCGCGAGCGAACGCGCGATGCGCTCGCCCTCGGCCGCGTCGAGCGCCAAGCCGCGGTAGTCGGCATCGACCCCGATGCGTCCCATGAAGCGCATCGCGTTCTGGCTCAGCGTGGGGTCGGGCGCGCGGTCGGCGCCGAGCGCGAGCGCCGTCGCGTACGGCATGTGGGTGTGCAGGACGACCGCGTGGCCGGCCAGCGCATGCACCGCCGCATGGATGAACAGCGCCGTCGGCTCGACCCGATGGCGCCCGGCCAGCACGGCGCCCTGCGCGTCGATCAGCACGATGTCGTCGGCGCCGACCTCGCTCCAGTGCAAGCCGCGCGGGTTGATCAGGTAGCGCGCCGGCTGGCCCGGCACGGCGATGCTGAAGTGGTTGCACACGCCCTCGGCCAGGCCGTGGTGTGCGGCCGCGCGCAGGGCCAGCGCGAGGTCGGCGCGCAGCGCGTGAAGCGAGTCGAAGGCGGTCGTCATCGTGGCTCCTCGCGGTCCGGTGGGCGCAGTCTAGCGAGGCGACAATCGCCGCCTCCGTCCGCCCTTCCCGACCCGTGACCCCGTCGCCCCAGACCGCCGCGGCCCTGCGCGAGCGCCACGGTCCGCACTACCGCTGGTGGGTACTGCTGACGGTGATGACCGGCACGATGGCGTCGATCATGTCGTCGACCATCGTCAACGTCGCCGTGCCCGACATGAGCCGCGTGTTCGCGCTCGGCCAGGAACGCGCGCAGTGGATGTCGGCCGGCTTCATGGCGGCGATGACGGTATCGATGCTGACCACGCCGTGGCTGCTGGCGCGCTTCGGCTACCGCCGCAGCTACGTCGGCGTGACGCTGCTGCTGATGGCCGGCGGCATCGGCGGAGGACTCGGCCGCAGCTACGAATGGGTGCTGGCGATGCGCGTCGCCGAGGGGCTGGCGGCCGGCATCATGCAGCCGATCCCGGCCATCATCGTGATGCGCGCCTTCGAGCCGCACGAGCAGGGCCGCGCGATGGGCGTGTTCGGCATGGGCGTCGTGCTCGCGCCGGCGGTGGGCCGGAGCATCGGCGGCGTGCTGGTCGAGCACTTCGGCTGGCGCTCGATCTTCTTCGTCGTCGTGCCGCTGTCGCTGGCGGCGCTGGCGCTGGCGCGGCGCTACCTGCCGCACTCGGCGCCCGGCGGGGTGCCGGCCAATGCGCCGGGCGTGCGCCTCGACCGGCCCGGGCTGGCGCTGATCGCGCTCTTCATCCTCGCCCTGCTCAACGGCATGGTGCAGCTGCATGCCGGCGCCGGCGGGCTGGTGCTGCTCGGCGTCGCCGCCACCAGCCTGGCCGTGTTCGTGGTGCGCCAGCGCCGCGCGGCGCATCCGCTGCTCGAGCTGGCGCTGTTCGCGCACCGCAGCTTCGCGATGGGCGGCTGCGTGGCCTTCATCTACGGCATGGCGCTGTTCGGCTCGACCTACCTGGTGCCGGTGTTCATGCAGGTCGCGCTCGCACTGCCGCCGTCGCAGGCCGGCGCGGTGCTGATGCCGGCCGGCTTCGTGCTCGCCCTCACCATCCCGGTGGCCGGCCGCATGGCCGACCGCCGCTCGATCCGCGCGCTGGTGGTCGCCGGACTGCTGCTGCTGGCGCTGTCGTTCGCGTTGATGCTGGGCGTCGGGCTCGGCACGGCGCTGTCGGTGATCACGCTGTGGGCGGCCATCGGCCGCGTCGGGCTGGGCTTCGTGCTGCCCTCGCTGAACCTAGGCGCGATGCGCGGCCTGCCGCCGGCGCTGATCGCTCAGGCGGCGAGCGCCGTCAACTTCCTGCGCCAGCTCGGCGGCGCGGTCGGCGTCAGCCTGATCGGCATCTTCCTCGAGTGGCGGCTGCGCGCGCACGGCGTTGCCGCAGACGCCGGGGCGGGCAGCGCCGGCCAGGTCGCCGCCTTCCACGAGTCGTTCGTGCTGCTGGCGGCACTGACGCTGGCCGCCTGCGCGGCAGCCTGGCAGATGCGTGCCCCGGCCGCCGCCCGCGTGCGCGAGGAGGTGTCGCGCTCGTGACGAGGCGCGCCGCCGCGACAGCCGGGGTCGATCTTCATTGACAGGCCGCGGGCGCGGGTCCAATCTCGCGCTCCCGTGCAGCCGGGCCGTCTGGAGGGACGCGCTGGGCCGCTGCGCGGATCGACCGAGCCCAACCGACGAGGAGACGCATGAGTACCAGCCTGACGATCAACGGCAAGGCGGTGACGGTCACCGCCGAACCCGACACGCCCCTGCTGTGGGTGATCCGCGACGAGGTCGGCTTGACCGGCACCAAGTTCGGCTGCGGCAAGGCGCTGTGCGGCGCCTGCACCGTGCACCTCGACGGCACGCCGGTGCGCTCGTGCCAGACGCCGCTGTCGGCGGCGGCCGGCAAGAAGGTCTCGACCATCGAGTCGGCGGCGTCGACCGCCGTCGGCCGCAAGGTGCAGGCGGCGTGGATCGCCCACGACGTGCCGCAGTGCGGCTACTGCCAGTCGGGCCAGATCATGAGCGCCATCGCGCTGCTCGAGGCCAAGCCGAACCCGACCGACTCCGACATCGACCAGGCGATGTCGGGGAACATCTGCCGCTGCGGCACCTACCCGCGCATCCGCGCGGCCATCCACAGCGCCGCCAAGGGAGCCTGACATGAGCACCGTCACGGACCGTTCACGTCGCCAGTTCCTCAAGACCAGCGTGGTCGCCACCGGCGGGCTGCTCGGCAGCGGCCTGATCGTCGGCTGCGCGGTGATGCCGGCAAGCGCGTCCCAGGCCTCCCTGAGGCCGAGCGCCACCGCGTCCGGCGCGATGCCCAACGCATGGGTCAAGGTCAGCAGCGACAACACGGTGTCGATCATCTGCGCGCGCTCCGAGATGGGCCAGGGCGTCTTCACCTCGATGCCAATGCTGGTCGCCGAGGAGCTGGAGGTGCCGCTGGACAAGGTGCGCGTCGAGATGGCGCCGGCGCGCGAGCCCTACATCAACACCATGCTCGGCGGGCAGATCACCGGCGGCTCGACCTCGGTGCGCGAGGCCTACGAGCCGCTGCGCGTGGCCGGCGCGCAGGCGCGCATGATGCTCGTCGCCGCGGCGGCGCAGCAGTGGAAGGTCGATCCGGCCGCCTGCCGAGTCGAGAACGCCACGGTCATCGGCCCGGCAGGGCAGAAGGCCAACTACGGCGAGCTGGCCGAGGCGGCGTCGAAGCTCGAACCACCGAAGAACCCGAAGCTCAAGGACGCGAGCGCGTTCCGCATCGTCGGCAAGCCGGTCACGCGGCTCGACACGCCGGCCAAGGTCGACGGCAGTGCCGAGTTCGGCATCGACGTTAAGCTGCCCGGCATGCTGTACGCGGCGCTGGCGCAGTGCCCGGTGCTCGGCGGCAAGCCGATCTCGTTCGAGGCCAGCCAGGCGATGACGATGCCCGGCGTGAAGCAGGTGGTGCAGATCAGCGACGGCGTCGCCGTCGTCGCCGACACCTGGTGGCACGCGCACAAGGCGCTCGAGACGGTGACGATCAAGTGGGACGAGGGCGCCAACGCCGACCTCGACACGGCCCGCATCGAGGCCAGCCTGAAGCAGGCCGCCGCCAAGCCGGGCGCGGTGTTCCGCCAGCAGGGCGATGTCGCCGCGGCGGCGAAGTCCGCGGCGCACACGGTCGAGGCGACCTACGAGCTGCCGTTCCTGTCGCACTCGCCGATGGAGCCGATGAACTTCACCGCCGACGTTCGCAAGGACTCGGTGCTGATCTACGGTCCGACGCAGTTCCAGCAGCTCGCGGTCGGCATGGCGGCGGCCACCGCCGGCGTCAAGCCCGAGCAGGTGACGCTGCGCACGACCTTCCTCGGCGGCGGCTTCGGCCGGCGCATCGACGTCGACTTCATCGTGCAGGCGGTCGAGATCTCGAAGGCGGTGGGCGCGCCGGTCAAGCTCGTCTGGACGCGCGAGGACGACATGAAGCACGACTTCTATCGTCCGATCAGCCTGACGAAGATCAGCGCCGGCCTCGACGCGAAGGGCATGCCGCTCAGCTACAAGTACCACACGACCGGCCCCTCGGTGACCAAGCGCCTGTTCGAAGGCCTGGTGAAGGACGGGCTCGATCCGCTGATGCTCGAGGCGGCGGTGGTGCCTTACGACATCCCGAACCAGTTCGGCGACGTCGTCATCCACGACACCGGCCTGCGCGTCGGCTACTGGCGCTCGGTCTCGCACGCTCTCAACGTGTTCGCCAACGAGTCGTTCATCGACGAGCTGGCGGTCGCGGCGCGCAAGGACCCGCTCGAGTACCGGCGTGCCCTGCTCGCCAAGGAGCCGCGCTTCCTGCGCGTGCTGGGCATCGCCGCTGACAGGTCGGGCTGGGGCAAGCCGGTGGCTGCCGGGCGCTCGCGCGGCGTCGCCGTGATGGAAGGCTACGGCACCTACCTCGCGATGGTCACCGAGGTGTCGACCGCGGGCGGCGAGATCACGCTGCACAAGGTGACGATCGCCGCCG
>JBLMVT010000259.1:0-7273 GCA_050256835.1 Betaproteobacteria bacterium
ACGCGCGCGCGCGCATCGGCGCCCGGCATCGCGGCCAGCGGCTCGGCGACGATGCGGCCGACGCGCTGGCGCGGGTCGAGCGAGCCGTAGGGATCCTGGAACACCATCTGGAAGTCGCGCCGCGCGGCGCGCAGCTCGCGCTCGGCGAGCGCATGCAGGTCGCGCCCGAGCAGGCGCACGCGACCGGCGCTCGGGCGGTCGAGCGCCATCACCAGCCGCGCCAGCGTCGACTTGCCCGAGCCCGATTCGCCCACCACACCGAGGCTGCGGCCGGCCTGGATCGTGAAGCTCACGCCGTCTCCCCCCGGGAGAGGGTCGGGGTGAGGGCCGCGGCCGGCGCCGGCAGCTCGTGCACCCGGATGCAGCGCGCCGCATGCCCCGCGCCGACCTCGACCATCGGCGGCAGCGCCGCGCCGCAGGCCTCGACCACCCAGGCGCAGCGGTTGGAGAACGGGCAGCCGGCCGGCAGGTCGGCCAGCTCGGGCACGCGCCCGGCGATCGTCGGCAGCTTCGCGCCGCGCGTGGCCTCGCCCAGCCGCGGGCGGGCCGCGAACAGGCCGCGCGTGTACGGGTGCGCCAGCCGCGCGAACACCGCGTCGGTCGGCCCGGCCTCGACCACGCTGCCGCCGTACATGACGAGCATGCGCCGCACGTGGCGCGCGATCACCGCGAGGTCGTGCGAGATGAGCAGCAGCGCCATGCCGGTCTCGGCGACCAGTTCGTCGATCAGCGCCAGGATCTGCGCCTGGATCGTCACGTCGAGCGCGGTGGTCGGCTCGTCGGCGATCAGCAGGTCGGGGCCGCAGGCCAGCGCGATGGCGATCATCACGCGCTGGCGCTGCCCGCCCGAGAGCTGGTGCGGCCAGGCATCGAGGCGGCGCGCCGCCTGCGGCAGCTTCACCCGCTCGAGCAGGCGCAGCGCCTCGGCGCGCGAGGCGTTCGCGTCGAGCCCGCGGTGCAGGCGCAGCGGCTCGGCGATCTGCCGGCCGATCCGGTGCAGCGGGTTGAGCGCCGTCATCGGCTCCTGGAACACCATCGCCACGCGGTCGCCGCGCAGCGCGCGCCATGCGGCCTCGGGCAGCCCGACCAGCTCGCGACCGTCCAGGCGGATCGATCCGGCGACGCGTGCGCCCTCGGGCAGCAGGCCCATCAGCGCCAGCGCGGTGAGCGACTTGCCGCAGCCCGACTCGCCGATCAGGCCGAGCGTGTCGCCGCGGTCGAGCGCGAGGTCGACGCCGCGCAGCGCCTCGACCCGGCCGCGGGCGGTGGGCAGCGTGACGCGCAGACCGGAGACGGAAAGCAGCACGACGGCGACGATAGCGCAGCCGCGACGGGCGCTCGCTCGGGGTCGCGGAGCGGCGCTCGGGCGCGGCCGGCGACGGTCAGCGCGACAGCAGCGCGAACACGGCGGCCGGGTCGATCGGCTTGACGAGGTGGGCGTCGAAGCCGGCCTCGCGGGCTCGCTCGCGGTCCTGCGGCTGGCCCCAGCCGGTGCAGGCGACGAGCAGCGCCTGCGGGCCCCAGGGCTGCTCGCGCAGCCGCCGGCACAGCTCGTAGCCGCTCATGTCGGCCATGCCGATGTCGACGATCGCGACCTCGGGCGCCCAGTCGGCGGCCACGCGCAGCGCCTCGGCGCCGCCGAACGCGGTGCGCACGTCGTGCCCTTCGAGGCCGAGCATCATCGCCAGCGTCTGCGCGGCGTCGGCGTTGTCGTCGACGACCAGCACGCGGCGCCCGGCGGCGCCCTGCGGCGTGGCGCCGGCCGGTGTGCCGCCCTCGGCCGGACTCTGCCCGTCGAGCATCGGCAGGTGCACGACGAACTCGGCGCCACGCTGCGCGCCGGCGCTCTTCGCCTCGATGCGCCCACCGTGCAGCTCGACCAGCCCGCGCGCCAGCGACAGGCCGATGCCCAGCCCGCTGCCCGAGCGCGGCAGCGTCGGCGCGATCTGCGTGAACATGTCGAACACGCGCGGCAGCTGCTGCGCGTCGATGCCGATGCCGTTGTCGCGCACGCTGACCCGGGACTCGCCGCCCGCGCGCCGCAGATCGACCTCGATCGTGCCGCCCGGGTCGGTGTACTTGGCGGCGTTGCTCAGCAGGTTGGCGAACACCTGGGTCAGCCGGGTCAGGTCGCCATCGACGGCGATCGGCTCGTCGGGCAGCAGCAGCGTGAGCCGGTGGCGCTGTGACTCGATCAGCGGGCGCATCGTCTCGGCCGCCTGCTCGATGGCGCGCCGCAGGTCGACGCGCTCGCGGCGCAGCTCGACCTTGTTGCGGGTGACGCGGCTCACGTCGAGCAGGTCTTCCAGCAGGTGCGTCATCTGCGCCACCTGGCGCGAGATGACGTCGCGGCACCAGGCCAGCCGCGGGTCGGGCAGGTCGCCGCGCGACATGATGCCGACCGCGTTGCGGATCGGCGCCAGCGGGTTGCGCAGCTCGTGCGCCAGGGTGGCGATGAAGGCGTCCTTGGCGCGGTCGGCGCGCTCGAGCGCCTGCTGGTTGGCGCGCAGCTCGTCGGTCAGCCGCCCGCGCTCGAGCATCGCCGAGACCTGATCGCACACCGCCTGGATCACCTGCAGGTCGCCCTCGCGGAAGCGCGCGCGCGTCGTCGACGCGAAGGCGACGACGGCGCGCGCGTCGCCGTGCGCGAGCAGCGGGAAGCCCGCGTAGCAGCGCGCACCGGCCGCCTTCAGCTGCGCCGCCTCGGCCATCGCGGTGGCCTGCAGGCTTTCGACGACCAGCGGCAGGCGGCGCCGCGCGACCAGCCCGCACAGGGAGCCGTCCAGCGGCAGCTCGGCCAGCGCGGCGCGCGCCGCGTCGGACAGGCCCTGCCCGGCGACCAGCGTGAGGTGCCCGCCCGCCTCGTCGATCGCAAAGTGCAGCGCGATCTCGGCGGAGATCGCCCGGCGCACGCGGTCGAACAGCTCGTCGTAGCGCGGCGGCTCGCCGGGCTCGTTCATGATCAGCAGGTGGCCGGCCTGCGACAGCACGTCGAGCTGCCGCAGCCGCTGGTGCAGCGCGTGCTCGGTGCGCTTGAGCTCGCCGATGTCGCGGGCGATCAGCGCCGAGCCGAGCAGCTGCCCCTGCGCGTCGATGATCGGCGACAGGCCGACCGACAGCGCCAGCCGCCGGCCGTCGCGGCGCACCCGCTCGGTCTCCAGCGGCCCGATGCGCTCGCCCGCGCGCAGCCGCTCGAGCCATTGCGCCTCCTCGGTGCGCCGTTCGGGCAGCACGAAGTCGCCCATCGGCCGGCCGAGCACGTCGGCCGCGGCGGCGCCGAACAGCTGCTCGGCGCCGGCGTTCCACGAGGTCACGCGGCCCTCGGGGTCTCGGCCGACGATGGCGTCCTGCGACGACTCGACGATCGCTGCCAGCCGCGCCGCCCCCTCCTGCATGCGCACGCGCTCGCTGATGTCGAACAGCGTCGCGCGGCACTGGTTCGCGCCGGTCGCTTCCGCGGTCGCGAGGGTCATCTCCAGCGCCACCCAGCAGGGCGCCTTGGCGCCGCGCGCCATCCGCAGCTCGAGCGCCTGCGCGCCCTCGCCGCGCAGCAGGCGGCGCTGGTGCTGCTGCAGGCGCGGGCGGTCGGCGGCCTCGACGAACTCGAACAGACGCCGGCCGATCAGCCTGGCCGGCGCCTGGCGCAGCAACTCGGCGGCGCGCCGGTTGGCCTCGAAGATCTCGCCGTCGAGGCCGAAGCTGAGGTAGGCGACCGGCGCCTGCTCGTAGAGGTCGACGTAGCGGTCGCGCGACGCCTCGAGCGCGAGCTGGGTGCGCATCAGCTCCTCGTTCTGCATCTGCAGCTCGATCTGGTGCACGCCCAGATCGTGCAGCAGCCGCTCGACGTCGGCCCCCTCAGCGGCGCGCAGGCGCTGCCGAATGTCGGCGGAGACGCGTTCCTCGGCGCGCCGGCGCATCTCGGACAGGTAGGGCGGCAGCGGGGGCGGCGACGGCATGGCTGCGCCCTGTTCGGGTGAGTGCACCCGGGAATCGTCGCCTTCACTGCCGTCCATGCGGTCTCGATGCCTCCCCCGGGCCAGTGTGCACCGGTTGCGGAATGCCGGGAAGCCCGTTTCAGCCGCAGGGAGCGAGCGCCAGGCTCAGGCGTCGACGCGGTCAGGAAGGTCGAACGACATCGACAGCAGCGAGGTCGGCCGGCCGGCGGCGTCGCGGATCGCGCTGACGCGCTCGTGCATCGTCACGCGGGTGCCGTCCTTGCGAACATAGCAGCGGTCAAAGCGCAGGTCGGGGCCGCCGTGCACCAGCGACTGCATCCGCTCGCGCACGCGCGGCAGGTCCTGCGGCTCGGTGATGTCCTCCAGGCGCAGGCGCAGCAGCTCGTCGCGGCTGTAGCCGAGCGCGCTGCACAGGCGGTCGTTGACGAACAGCAGCCGGCCGTCGAGGCCGGTCTCGCTGAAACCGGCCGAGGTCTGGCTGAAGAAGGCGTTGAGCCGCGCCTCGCTGCGCCGTACGGCTTCCTCGGCGCGCTTGCCCTCGGTCACGTCGACCAGCGTCAGCACAGCGCCCTCGATCAGGTTTTCCATCGTGCGGTACGGGTGGATGCGCAGCAGGTACCAGGCGCCGCTCTTGACCTGCACCTCGGCCTCGCGCGGCGTCAGCGTCTCGAGCACGGCGCGGACGTCGTCGACCAGGCGTCCGTAGCCGACGAAGTTCGAGACCACGTGCTCGAGCGGCCGGCCGACGTCGCCGTCGATCAGGTTGATGACCTGCGTGGCCGCCGGCGTGAAGCGCGCGATGCGCAGGTCCTGATCGACGAACACCGTGCCGATGCCGGTGCCGGCGAGCAGGTTGTTCATGTCGTCGTTGGCGCGGGACAGGTCGGCGACCTTCTCCTGCAGCTCAGTATTGACGGTCGACAGCTCCTCGTTGACCGACTGCAGCTCCTCCTTGGACGTCTCCAGCTCCTCGTTGGTCGACTGCAGTTCCTCGTTGACCGACTGCAGTTCCTCGTTGGTCGACTTCAGCTCCTCGTTGGTCGTCTCCATCTCCTCGAGCGTGGTCTGCAGGTACTCGTCCTTGGCGCGCAGCTCGCGCTCGAGCAGGGCGATGCGCTCGCCCTGCTCGGCGTCGGGCGGCGCGACGCCGGGCGCGGCCTCGTGCGGCGGCACCTCCTCGAGCACGACCAGGAACAGGCCGGCCGCGGCAGCGGCGTCGACCGGGCGCACGACGAGGTTGGCGGTGATCGGGTCGCCGTTGCTGCGCACGCGCAGCCCGGCGTAGCCGATCGGCTCCTTCTGCGCCGCCGCCTTGTGCAGCGCGACGGCCATCTCGCGGCGCAAGCCCTCGCGCGCCATCGCCAGGATGTTCATCGCGGCGTCGCCGACCGGCGGCTCGAGGAAGCGGCCGGTGCGCCCGCTGATGTAGAGGATCTGCCCGCGCCCGGTGACCAGCACGCCGGCCTGCGCGTAATGCGCGAGCAGCGCCTGCTCGGTGATCTGGCGCAGGCTGGCCGGCTCCTCGAGGGCGATGCCGTGCGGCGCGGGGCGGCGGTCGCGGGGCTCCGCCAGCGGCAGCACGAAATCGGGCAGCGTCGGCCGCGCCTCGCCCTTCTCGCCCGGGGTGCGCGAGAACAGCTTCCACTTGCGATCGATGACGCCGAACAGCCGCCCGTTCTCGCCGGCGGTCTCCGAGGTGCCGAGGAACAACACGCCGCCGGGCACGAGCGAATAGTGGAACAGCGCGATCAGCCGGCGCTGCACATCGGCGTTCAGGTAGATCAGCAGGTTGCGGCAGCTGATCAGGTCGAGCCTGGAGAACGGCGGGTCCTTGGTGACGTCCTGCTCGGAGAACACCATCAGGTCGCGGATGTGCTTCTGGATGCGGTAGGTGCCGCGCTGCGGGTCGTGCACGAAGTAGCGCGCCAGCCGCTCGGGCGACACGTCGGCCGCGATGCTGGCGGGGAAGACGCCGGCGCGCGCCTGCTCGATCGCCGGCGAGTCGATGTCGGTGGCGAACACCTGCAGCTTGGGCGGGCGCTTCAGACCCAGCATGTATTCGTGCAGTGCGATCGTGATCGAGTACGCCTCCTCGCCGGTCGAGCAGGCGCATACCCAGACACGCAGCGGCTCCTGCGGCGACCTGGCCTCGAACAGCCGCGGCACGACCTTCTCTTCGAACGCGGCGAAGGCATCGGGGTCGCGGAAGAAGCTGGTGACGCCGATCAGCAGGTCGTGGAACAGCGACTCGACCTCCTGCGGGTTCTCGCGCGCGTAGCGCAGGTAGTCGTCCGGACCGGCGATCTGGTGCAGCGCCATGCGCCGCTCGAGCCGGCGCACCAGCGTCGCCTCCTTGTACTGCGAGAAGTCGTGGCCGGTCTGGGCGCGCAGCAGCTCGCAGGCGCGCTTGAGGAAGCCTTCGCGCGTCGACGCCGACGGCAGCTTGCGTTCGGGCGCAAAGGCATGGCCCGTGTAGGTGACGAGGTGCACCGGCATGTCGGCCGGCGCCAGCACGTAGTCGACCAAGCCCGTCTCGATCGCGCTGCGCGGCATGCCGTCGTACTCGGCGGTCTCGGGCGCCTGCGCGATCACCAGCCCGCCTTCGCCCTTGACGGCGCGCAGGCCGGCGCTGCCGTCGCTGCCGGTGCCGGACATGACGATGCAGATGGCGCGCTCGCGCTGCGCCGTCGCCAGCGAGCGGAAGAAGCGGTCGATCGTCAGGTGCGGCTTGCGTTCGGCCGCGTGCGGCTGCAGCCACAGCGCGCCGTCGGCGAGTTCGAGGTCGTGGTTGGGCGGGATGATGTAGGTGCAGTCGGGCTGCACGCGCATGCCGTTGGCGGCCTCGACCACCTGCATGCGCGTGTAGCGCTTGACCAGCTCGACCAGGATGCTCTCGTGGTCGGGCGCGAGGTGCTGCACCAGCACGAACGCCATGCCGCTGTCGCGATCGGGCGGCATGGCGGCGAAGAAGGCCTCGAAGGCCGCCAGCCCGCCGGCCGACGCGCCGATGCCGACCACCGGGAACGGCGTCGCCTGCGCCGGCAGCGCCTCGACGGGCACGGCGGCGGTCTCGGGCGGCGCGGCCGTTCGCTGGCGCGACTCGGCGGGAGGCTCGGGGTCGGTCACGGCGGCTCCGTAGATGGCGGTCGGTCCCGATGGTAGGGCCGGCGGCGCGGGCCGCGGCGGCCGGCCCGATCCGCTAGGAGCCTGGGCGGCAGACGCCTTGAAGCCGGATGGACGAAGGCAACGCAGTCGGGCTGACGCAGGCCGACGGCTCACATTTGGCGCTGTCGGAGGTCGCGATGGCGGTATAGCGA
>JBLMVT010000260.1:0-4483 GCA_050256835.1 Betaproteobacteria bacterium
TCGATGCAGGGCGCGCCCGCGGCGGCCGCGGCCTCGACCTGCCGCGCGTCGGCGTCTATGAACAGCGACACGCGGCAGCGCGCGGCGGCCAGGCGCGCGCAGGCGTCGCGCACGCGAGCGAGCTGGCCGGCGACGTCGAGGCCGCCCTCGGTCGTCACCTCCAGGCGGCGCTCGGGCACCAGGCAGACGTGCTGCGGGCGGGTCGACTCGATGACGGCGAGCATGGCGTCGTCGAGCGCCGATTCGAAGTTGAGCGGCACGCCGATCGCTTCCTTCAGGCGGGCCACGTCGGCGTCGCGGATGTGGCGCCGGTCCTCGCGCAGGTGGAAGGTGACGATGTCGGCGCCGGCCTCCTCGGCGACCTGCGCCGCGCGCACCGGGTCGGGGAAGGCGCCGCCGCGCGCGTTGCGCAGGGTCGCGACGTGGTCGATGTTGACGCCCAGCAGCGGCGAGCGCGGTGCCCCGGCAAAGATCATTTCGTTGGCTGGTGCAGTTCGAGCAGGACCTGCCGCGTGCGCAGCGGCGACGAGCCGAGATGATAGTGAAGCGCGTTGCGCAGCAGCGTCCGCAGCGCGGGCAGCGTAGCGAAGCATGCCGCCCGCAGCGCGTCGATGTCGCCGGCATCGAGCGCGGCCTGCAGCGCGCGCCAGCTGCGGCCGTCGAGCGCCGCCTCCGCGGCGCCCGCCGGCACCAGCCCGCGCTCGGCGTGCAGCGCGTAGCGCCCGGCGTCCTCCAGCGGCTGCTGCGTCGCGGTGACGACGCCCAGGTCGGGCAGCACGCCGGTCTCGCGCAAGAGCACCAGCTCGAAGGCACGCAGCGCGGCCTGCTCGTCGGCGGCGCCGAGCCGCGGCAGGGTGTGCGCGTAGGCGTCGAACAGCGCCGGATGCGGGTCGTGGCGCGCCAGCAGCTTCATCAGCAACTCGTTCAGGTAGAAGCCCGGGAACAGCGCCGCGCCGGAGGGCATCGGAGCACCGCCGCCGAATTCGGCCGAGCGCAGCGTCTGCACCTCGGGCGGCGCGGCGTCGTCGCTTGCGGCGCGGGTGAGCGTGACCTGCACGCGCTGGAACGGCAGCAGCACCGCGCGCAGCTGCGAATGCGGCCGCCGGGCGCCCTTGGCCGCGACCGCCAGCCGGCCCTGCTCGCGGGTGAACAGGTCGAGGATCAGGCTCGACTCGCTCCAGTCGTAGCGGTGCAGGACGTAGGCGGCCAGCGGGGCGCCGCTGCGCGAGGCCATCTACTCGTAGCCGTACGAGCGCAGATGCTGCTCGTCGTCGGCCCAGCCCGAGCGCACCTTGACCCACAGCTCGAGGAACACGCGCGCGCCCAGCAGCGCCTCCAGCTCCTGACGCGCCTCGCTGCCGATGCGCTTGAGCGACTCGCCGCCCTCGCCGATCACCATGCCCTTGTGCGCCTCGCGCTCGACGACGATCGACGCGGCGATGCGGCGCAGGTGGCCCCGCGGCCGCGCCCCGCCGCCCGAAGCGGCCGCGTCCCCCTCGGCGGGCGGGTGCTGCGAAGCAGCGCCCTGGGGGTCGTCAACCTCCTCGAACTTCTCGATCACCACCGTCGAGGCATAGGGCAGCTCGTCGCCGGTCAGGCGAAACAGCTTCTCGCGGATGATCTCGCCAGCGAGGAAGCGTTCGCTGCGGTCGGTGAGCGCGTCCTCGTCGTACAGCCACAGCTGCTCGGGCAGGTAGGGCTCGACGATCCCGAGCAGGCGCTCGACGTCGGCAGACCGGCGCGCCGACAGCGGCACGAACTCGGCGAAGTCGTGCCGCTCGGCCATCGCCTTCAGCCAGGGCGCCAGTTCGGCGCGGCGCCGCACCGCGTCCAGCTTGTTGGCCACCAGCAGTACGGGCTTGCCTGGCGGCAACAGCGCCAGCACCTTGCCGTCGTCGAGGCTGTACTTGCCGGCCTCGACCACGAACAGGACGACATCGACATCGGCCAGTGCCGCCTGCACCGTGCGGTTGAGCGCGCGGTGCAGCGCCGCCGAGTGGCGCGTCTGGAAGCCGGGCGTGTCGACGAACACGAACTGCGCCTGTCCGCGGGTGCGCACCCCGGTGATGCGGTGCCGCGTCGTCTGCGCCTTGCGCGAGGTGATGCTGATCTTCTGGCCGACCAGCGCGTTGAGCAGGGTCGACTTGCCGACGTTGGGCCGGCCGACGATGGCGACCAGCCCGCAGCGTCTTGGGCCTTCCGGGCCCGCTTCGCTCACGACGCCAGCGGGCCGTCGGGCCGGTCGCTGCGCTTGAGCACGTCGAGCATGTGGCGCGCGGCCTCCTGCTCGGCGACCCGGCGCGAGCGCCCGACGCCGGTCTGCGTCAGCCCGAGCACCGGCACCGCACATTCGACCTCGAAGGTCTGCGCGTGCGCCTGGCCGCGGGTGGCGGCGATGCGGTAGGCCGGCACCGGCAGCCGGCGCGCCTGCAGCCATTCCTGCAGTTCGGTCTTGGCGTCCTTGCTCCAGTTGCCGACCTCGGTGGTCGCGATGACCTCGCCGAACAGCCGGCGCACCACGGCGAGCGCCTCGTCGAAGCCGCCGTCGAGGAAGGTCGCGCCGATCAGCGCCTCCAGCGCGTCGGCGAGGATCGACGGCCGCTGCGCGCCGCCCCCGCGCGCCTCGCCCTCGGACAAGCGGATCACCTCGGGCAGGCCGAGCGCGAGCGCGACTCGGTGCAGGCTGTCCTCGCGCACGAGGTGGGCGCGCACGCGCGTCAGGTCGCCCTCGTCGGAGCCGGCGAAGCGCTCGAACAGCAGGCTGGAGACCGCCAGGCTGAGCACCGCGTCGCCGAGGAACTCGAGGCGCTCGTTGTGGTCGGCGCCGAAGCTGCGGTGGGTCAGCGCGCGGGTGAGCAGCGCGGCCTCAGAAAAGCGGTGCCCGAGGCGTTGCTGGAGAAGATCGAGCGGGTTCACTCAAACGTGGCGGCAAGGAATCGACGAGCGTGGCCACGTCAGCGCACGCTCGAGTGCCCACTGTACTTGATGAGCAAAAACACCGGCTCGAACAGCGGCACTTCCTTCTCGTAGGCGAAGGCGATGACGATCTGGTCGTTGTCCTTGGTGATCGCCAGGTCCTTGCCGGAGATGCTCGAGATCGAGTACTCGATCTCCTTCTGGCGCTCGAACGCCTCGCGGATCTGCGGCACGGTGGTGACCCCGCTGGTGGCGATCTTGTTGATCGTGCGCTGGATCGTCAGGTACTCGTTGACCGTCGGGAAGACGCGCAGCCCGACCAGCGCGATCATCGAGACCACGATGGCCCAGAACAGCAGGCCGATCAGCGTGATGCCGCGCAACGCCCTGCGCCGGCCCGAAACGACGTCCATGGAACGGCTCCCCTTGTTGTCGAACCTGACGGCCCGCCGGCCGCCGCACCGTCAGTCGAACGAGCCGATGCGTTTCAGGTTGCCGAAGTTCATCCAGATGAAGAACGCGCGGCCGACGATGTTCTCGTCGGGCACGAAGCCCCAGTATCTCGAATCCTGCGAGTTGTCGCGGTTGTCGCCCATCATGAAATACTGCCCGGGCGGTACTTTGCACACCACGCCTTCGGCGCTGTAGCGGCAGTTCTGCCGGTAGGGGAAGCTTTCGTTGGGCGGCAGGTAGGTCGGCCGCTGCGGGTCGACCAGGATCCGGTGCTCGACGGCGCCCAGCTTCTCCTGGAACTGCGGCTGGTAGCGCAGGCTCTCCTCGTCGTAGTAGTCGGGCAGCGGCTGCTCGGGCACCGGCCGGCCGTTGATGGTCAGGCGCTGGTTCAGGTAGGCGACCTCGTCGCCGGGCACGCCGACCACGCGCTTGATGTAGTCGACGCTCGGGTCCTTCGGGTAGCGGAACACCATCACGTCGCCGCGCTCGGGGTCGTGGATGGGCCAGACCTTCGTGTTGATGACCGGCAGCCGGATGCCGTAGTGGAACTTGTTGACGAGGATGAGGTCGCCGATCAGCAGCGTCGGGATCATCGAGCCCGACGGGATCTTGAACGGCTCGAACAGGAACGAGCGCAGCAGGAACACGACCAGGATCACCGGGAACAGGCCGGCGGTCCAGTCGAGCCACCAGGGCTGGGCCAGCAGCCGGCGGCGCGCCTGCTCGATGTCGCCGTCGACCTTGTCGATGCCCCGGCGCGCCAGGTCCTGGCGGCGCCGCGCGTCGTCGGCCTGCAGCGCCGCCGCGGCGCGTTCGCGCTGCGGCCGGAAGTAGAAGCGCTCGCCCAGCCAGTACAGCCCGGTGACGACCGTCAGCACGAGCAGCATGAGCGCGAAGTTTGTGGCGATGACGCCCTTGATCATCAGCGCCACAGCGACGGCCAGCACGGCCATCAGCAGGGCGGTGAGTTGCGAGAAAAGCGTCGTCATCCGATCAATCTTCCACCTTGAGTATGGCGAGGAAGGCCTCCTGCGGCACCTCGACGGTGCCGATCTGCTTCATGCGCTTCTTGCCGGCCTTCTGCTTCTCGAGCAGCTTGCGCTTGCGGGTGATG
>JBLMVT010000261.1:0-6199 GCA_050256835.1 Betaproteobacteria bacterium
GCGGCCCGGCCGCACCGGTGACCGACGGCAGGTTGCCCGGCTCGCGGGCGATGCAGCGCGCAGCCAGCCACGCGAAGGCCGCCGCCTCGACCTGCAGCGGCGGCAGCCCGCAGGCCGCCGAGGTGACGATCGCGCGCCCGGGCAGCGCGGCAGACAGGCGGCGCAGCAGATCCTCGTTGCAGGCGCCGCCGCCGCAGACGACGACGCGTACGGCCGCGGGCGCATGGCGGTCCACCGCGTCCGCGACGCAGCGTGCGCTGAACTCGGCGAGCGTCGCCTGCACGTCCTCGGGCCGCGCCGCCGCGTGCGCCGTCAGCCGCGACGCCAGCCAGCCGGGGTTGAAGAGGTCGCGGCCGGTGCTCTTGGGCGGGGGAAGCGCGAGGTAGGGTTCGGCCTTCAGGCCGGCGAGCAGCGGCTCGACGACGCGCCCCGACGCGGCCCAGCGACCGCCGTCGTCGAACGGCGCGCCCGTGTGCCGCTCGCACCAGTGGTCGAGCAGCGCATTGCCCGGGCCGCAGTCGAAGCCCGTCGTCGCCGTCGGCGCGAGCACGCTCAGGTTGGCGACGCCGCCGAGGTTGAGCACGACCACCGTCTCGCCCGCGCGCGCGAACACCTCGCGGTGGAATGCCGGCACCAGCGGCGCGCCCTGGCCGCCGGCGGCGAGGTCGCGGCGACGGAAATCGGCGGCGACGTCGATCCCCGTCAGTTCGGCGAGCAGCGCCGGGTTGTCGAGTTGCAGCGTGTAGCCGATGCCGTCGACCGCCCCCGGCCGGTGGCGTACGGTCTGCCCGTGCGAGCCGATCGCGCGCACCGACTTGCGGTCGACGCCGGCTTGGGCGAGCAGCCGACCGACCACCCCGGCGTTGGCGCGGGCCAGCGCGTTGGCCGCCAGGGCGGCGCGCGCCAGTTCGTCGGCCCCGGGGGTGTTGAGTGCGAGCAGCTCGGAGCGCAGCGCTGCGGCGAAGGGCGCATGGGCATGCGCGAGGACGGCCAGCGGTCGGCCCGCGGTAGCCAGGTCGACCAGCACGCCATCGATGCCGTCGAGCGAGGTGCCCGACATCAGACCGATGAACAGCCGGCCCTCGCTCATCGACGAAAGGCAGGCGGCCTTACTCGCCTTGGCCGAGCCGGCTGCTGCCGGCCACCGCCGCCAGCTGCGCCCGCGTGGCCTGCGCCAGCTCGGCGAAGCGGGCGCGGTCGGCGGCCGCGATCGTCGATGCCTCGGCCGACTTGGCGATCGCCAGCGGATCGTGGTGCACGCCGTTGACGCGGAACTCGAAGTGCAGGTGCGGGCCGGTGGCCCAGCCGGTGGCACCGACGGCGCCGATGCGCTCGCCCTGGTCGACGCGCTCGCCGCGGCGCACGTCGATGCGGCTCAGGTGCGCGTAGGTGGTCGCGCGCGCGCCGTCGTGCCTGATCTGCACGACGTTGCCGTAGCCGTTCTGCCAGCCGGCGAACTCGACCACGCCGTCGCCGACGCTGCGCACCGGCGTGCCGGTCGGCGCGGCGTAGTCAACGCCGAGATGCTTGCGCCACTGCTGCAGGATCGGGTGCAGGCGCAGCGCGAAGCCCGAGGTGATGCGCGAGAACGCGAGCGGGCTGGCCAGGAAGGCGCCTTGTTTGCTCTTGCCGTCGAGCCCGAAATAGGCGCCCTTGTCCGCCCCCGCGCCCTTGAACCAGACCGCCGTGTGGTGACGGCCGGCGTTGACGAACTCGGCGGCGACGACGCGGCCGGCCGCGCCCCAGGCGACCGGTTCGCCGTCGGCGGTCGGCGTCTCGTACAGCACGCTGAAGGTATCGCCGCGGCGCAGCTCGCGGTGGAAGTCGATGTCGGTCGCGAACACCTCGGCGAGCTGCGTGGCCACCGCGTCGGGGATGTCCGATTCATCGGTCGCGGCGAACAGCGACGAGCGGATCGTGCCGCTGCCCAGCCGCAGCCGCTTGCCCAGCGGGACGGTCTCGACGCGCGCGGCCAGCGTGTCGCCGGTGCGCTCGACGGTGAGCCGCGTGAACTGGCCACTCGACGAATCGCCGCGTTCGGCCGGGTAGCGGGCGACCAGTGATTCGAGTGTGCCGTCGTCGGCGACGCGCGCCTGCACCATCTTGCCGGCGCGGCCTTCGAGGATGCGCCGGCCCAGTGGATCGCCGCGCAGGAACGCGGCGGCGTCCGGGTCGTCGGCGCCGAGCCGGCGCAGCAGGCTGTCGGCGGTGTCGCTCGAGCGCGTGCGGTCGCTGCGGTAGAGCTGCAGCGCATGCGCGGCCAGCGCGTCGAGCTGCGGCGCCACCGGCTCGATCGGGATGCTTTCGGTCACCAGCCGCTTGGGCAGGTCGGCGGCGTCGGGCGCCAGCGGAGCGATGCCGAAGGCCGCGGCGCCGAACCCCGCGCCGACGACGGCGATCGCGCCGAGCATCCCGCGCGTGGGCCTCGCGAAACGGCGCGCCAGCCCGATGCCGGCGCGCGTGGCGGCGTTCGCGAAAGGGTTGGACGCGGTCATCGGTGGTGCGTGTGGCGCGACGCGAAGGCGCTGCGCGGTGCTTCGGTATCGGTCCGCGAGCGCTCCACTAGAATCGGATTTCGCTTCCAAGTGTTCTTGCCCGGCGGTGCCCGCGAGGCGCGTCGAATGGCGGAAACGGCGGCGCAGTATAACCAGCGCCCCCGTCCCGATCGCCCCGGAATAGCCCGAAATTTCTCGCATGTCCGAGTCTTCGACCCGCCCGAGCCTGCCCGCCGGGACCAGCGAAAGCGTGCGCCATGCGCTCGCCGTGAGCCTGCGCGGCTGCGACGAACTGTTACCCGTCGACGCCTGGGCGGCCAAGCTGGCACGCTCGGAATCGGCCGGCGCGCCACTGCGCATCAAGCTCGGGCTGGACCCGACCGCGCCCGACATCCACCTCGGCCACACGGTGGTGCTCAACAAGATGCGCCAGCTGCAGGACCTGGGGCACCGCGTGATCTTCCTGATCGGCGACTTCACCGCGCTGATCGGCGACCCGTCGGGACGCAACGCCACGCGCCCGCCGCTCACGCGCGAACAGATCGAGGCCAACGCGCGCACCTACTACGCGCAGGCCAGCCTCGTGCTCGACCCGGCGATGACCGAGATCCGCTACAACTCCGAGTGGAGCGACCCGCTCGGCGCGCGCGGGATGATCGAGCTGGCCGCGCGCTACACGGTGGCGCGCATGATGGAGCGCAACGACTTCCACGATCGCTTCGCCGCCGGCAGCCCGATCGGCGTGCACGAATTCCTTTACCCGCTGATGCAGGGCTACGACTCGGTGGCGCTGAAGAGCGACCTCGAACTCGGCGGCACCGACCAGAAGTTCAACCTGCTGGTCGGCCGTGCGCTGCAGGCCGAGTATGGCCAAGAGCCGCAGTGCGTGCTGACGATGCCGCTGCTCGAGGGCCTCGACGGCGTCGAGAAGATGTCCAAGAGCAAGAACAACTACGTCGGCATCACCGAGGACGCGAACACGATGTTCGCCAAGCTGCTGTCGATCAGCGACGAGCTGATGTGGCGCTACTACACGCTGCTGTCGTTCAAGAGCGAGGTCGAGATCGCCGCACTGCGCGCCGAGGTCGGCGCCGGCCGCAATCCGAAGGAAGCCAAGGTCATGCTGGCGCGCGAGATCACGACGCGCTTTCACGACGCCGCAGCGGCGGATCGCGCGCAGGCCGACTTCGAGCTGCGCGCGAAGGGCGGCGTGCCCGACGAGATCGACGAGGTGACGCTGGCCGGGGCGCCGCTGCCGATCGGCGCCCTGCTCAAGCAGGCCCGGCTCGCGCCGTCGACCAGCGAGGCGCTGCGCCTGGTGGACCAGGGCGGCGTGCGCATCGACGGCGCGACGGTCAGCGACCGCGGTCTGCGGCTGGGCGCCGGCACCTACGTCGTGCAGGTCGGCAAGCGCCGCTTCGCGCGGGTCGCCCTGTCGTGAAGCGCTGACCGCCGCGGCCGATGGGCAGCAGCGGCTGGCTCAAGCTGTCGGTGGTGGTGGCGGTCGCCACCATCGCGCTGAAGTCGGCCGCGTGGTGGCTGACCGGCTCGGTCAGCCTGCTCTCCGACGCGATGGAATCGTTCGTCAACCTCGCCGGCGCGCTGTTCGCGCTGGCGATGGTCATCGTCGCGCAGCGGCCGGCCGACCTGGGCCATCCCTACGGCCACCACAAGGCCGAGTATTTCTCCAGCGCCTTCGAGGGCGCGCTGATCTTCGCCGCGGCGCTGGCCATCATCGCGGCCGCCGTGGAGCGCTTTCGCGCACCGCAGCCGCTCGAGGACATCGGCCTGGGCATCGCGCTGGCGGCGCTCAGTTCGGTGGCCAACGGCGCGCTCGCCTGGGGCATGCTGCGGCAGGCGCGCGTCGAGCGCTCGATGGCGCTGGAAGGCGACGCGCGCCACCTGTTCACCGACGTCTGGACCTCGGCCGGCGTGATCGTCGGGCTGGTCGCCGTGCGCTTCACGGGGTGGCAGTGGCTCGACCCGAGCATCGCCATCCTGGTCGCGCTGAACATCCTGCGCGAGGGCTTCTCGCTGGTGCGCCGCTCGGCCGAGGGGCTGATGGACCAGTCGCTCGAGCCCGAGGTGATGCACGAGATCGACAAGGTGCTCGACGGCTTTCGCCACGAGGCGATCCGTTTCGACCACGTGGCCACGCGGCGCGCAGGTCGGCGCCGCTTCGTCGACCTGCACATGCACATGCCGGCCGGCTGGACGCTGGGCCGCGCCGCCGCGTTGCGCACCGACGTCGAGCAGGCGCTGATGGCCGCCGTGCCCGGCCTGCGCGCGACGATCCAGCTGCTGCCGACCCACGTCGAGGCGCACTTCGACGACGTGAAGGATCCGCTGTGATCGCGCTGGTGCAGCGCGTCGCGCGCGCCGCGGTGCACGTCGAGGACCGCACGGTTGGCGCGATCGGTGCCGGGCTGCTGGTGTTCGTGTGCGCCGAGCCGGCCGACGACGAGGGCGTGGCCGACCGGCTGGTCGAGCGGCTGCTCAAGCTGCGCGTATTCGCCGACGCGGCCGGCAAGATGAACCGCAGCGTCGTCGACGCCGGCGGCGGCCTGCTGATCGTCAGCCAGTTCACACTGGCTGCGGACATGACCGGCGGCAACCGGCCGAACTTCTCGGGCGCCGCCCCGGCCGCGCAGGGCCGCGCCCTCTACGAGCGCGTACTCGCCACGGCGCGCGCGCGCCATCCGATCGTGGCGGCCGGCGAATTCGGCGCCGCGATGCAGGTCGAGCTGGTCAACGACGGGCCGGTGACGATCCCGATCACGCTGCGCGGCTGAGCCGCGTCAGCCGACCTTGCGCAGGTCCTCGACCACCTTGCCGTCGTTGGCCAGCGCGCCCGGCGCGCACAGCTCGACCTCGCCGCGCAGCTTGGTGACGTCGCGGATCGTCTCGGCGATGCGCGCTGCCAGGCCAGCGGGCACGCGCTCGACCTCGGCGCGCAGCGTCATGCGGTCGTCGGCCAGCTCGCCGCTGACCACCAGCCGCGCCTTGCGCACCTCGGGGTGGCGGCGCGCGATCTCGGCCACCTGCGCCGGGTGCACGAACATGCCGCGCACCTTGGCGGTCTGGTCGGCGCGGCCGAGCCAGCCGCGGATGCGCGCGTTCGTGCGGCCGGTGGGGCAGCGGCCGGGCAGGATCGCGGAAAGGTCGCCGGTACCGAAGCGGATCAGCGGGTAATCGGGGTTGAGCGTCGTCACCACCACCTCGCCGACCTCGCCGTCGGGAACCGGGTCGCCGGTGCCGGGCCGCACGATCTCGACGATCACGCCTTCGTCGAGCACCAGCCCGTCGCGGCCGGCGGTCTCGTAGGCGATCAGGCCGAGGTCGGCGGTGCCGTACGACTGGAAGGCATGGATGCCGCGCGCCGCGAACTGGTCGCGCAGCGCCGACGGGAAGGCCTCGGCGCCGACCGAGGCGCAGACCAGCGCCGGCAGCGCGACGCCCAGTTCGTCGGCCTTCTCGAGCAGGATGCGCAGGAAGCTCGGCGTGCCGACGTAGGCCGGGGTGTGCAGTTCGGCCAGCGCCTGCAGCTGCAGCTCGGTGTTGCCGACGCCGCCGGGGAAGACCGCGCAGCCGATCGCGTGCGCCGCGGTCTCCATCATCGAGCCGGCCGGCGTGAGGTGGTAGCCGAAGCTGTTGTGCACCAGGTCGCCGGGGCGGATGCCGGCGGCCCAGAGCGCCCGCGCCAT
>JBLMVT010000262.1:0-21465 GCA_050256835.1 Betaproteobacteria bacterium
CGCCTATGCGGGCGGCGAATCGAGCGCGGCCACGGTGATCGGCGAGGTGGAAAGCGCTGTCGACCTGAGCCGCATGATGCAGGAGCTTCCCGCGGTGGAAGACCTGCTCGAGGCGGCCAACGACGCGCCGATCATCCGCATGCTCAACGCGCTGCTCACGCAAGCCGCGAAGGACGGCGCCTCGGACATCCACATCGAGCCGTACGAGCGCTCGAGCTCGGTGCGCTTCCGCGTCGACGGCACGCTGCGCGAGATCGTGCAGCCGAACAAGGCGCTGCACGCGGCGCTGATCAGCCGGCTGAAGATCATGGCCGAGCTGGACATCGCCGAGAAGCGGCTGCCGCAGGACGGCCGCATCTCGCTGCGCATCGGCGGGCGCGCGATCGACGTGCGGGTGTCGACGCTGCCCTCGGCGCACGGCGAGCGCGCGGTGCTGCGCCTGCTCGACAAGACCGAGTCCAAGTTCACGCTCGAAAGCCTGGGCATGAGCGGCGACGTGCTGACTCGCTTCGACAAGCTGATCGCGCAGCCGCACGGCATCGTGCTCGTCACCGGGCCGACCGGCTCGGGCAAGACGACCACGCTGTACGCCTCGCTCGGCCGCATCGACACCGCGACGACCAACGTGCTCACGGTCGAGGACCCGGTCGAGTACGAACTGCCCGGCATCGGCCAGACGCAGGTCAACGCCAGGATCGACCTCACCTTCGCCAAGGCGCTGCGCGCGATCCTGCGCCAGGATCCGGACGTCATCATGATCGGCGAGATCCGCGACTACGAGACCGCGCAGATCGCGATCCAGGCCTCGCTCACCGGCCACCTCGTGCTGGCCACGCTGCACACCAACGATGCACCGTCGGCGGTCACGCGGCTGACCGACTTCGGCGTCGAGCCCTACCTGCTCAGCTCATCGCTGCTGGGCGTGCTGGCGCAGCGGCTGGTGCGCAAGCTGTGCCCGGCGTGCAAGGCCGCCGACGCGCAGGGCCGCTGGCACCCGGTCGGCTGCGCCGCCTGCGACCACACCGGCTACAAGGGCCGCACCGGCGTGTACGAGCTGATGGTCGCCGACGACCGCATCCGCTCGCTGATCCACTCGCGCGCCGCCGAGAGCCAGCTGTTCGTCGCCGCCGAGTCCAACGGCCTGCGCTCGATGCGCGAAGACGGCGAACGCCTGGTCGCCGAAGGCATCACCTCGCTGGAGGAAGTCATGCGGGTGACGCGGGAATGAGGATCGCGTCCGTCATGCCGGCGCAGGCCGGCCTCCAGCGACTTCGCCACGCCACTGGATCCCGGCCTGCGCCGGGATGAGACCAAGCCGTGCCCGCGTATCGCTTCGAAGCCCTCGACGCCGCCGGCAAGGCCTCGACCGGCCTGGTCGAGGCCGACAACGCCAAGGCGGCGCGTGCCCAGCTGCGTGCGCAGTCGCTGGTGCCGCTCGAGGTGTCGATGGTCGGCAGCGAGGCGAGCGCGGCGCCGGGCGTGCGCTTTCGCCGCCGTGTCTTCGGCGCCACCGGGCTGGCGGTGTGGACGCGCCAGCTCGCCGGGCTGGTCGGCTCCGGGCTGCCGCTCGAACGCGCGCTGACCGCGCTCGGCGACGAGGCCGAGGACGCGCGCCAGCGCGAGCTGATCGCGCACCTGCGCGCCGAGGTCAACGGCGGTGCGCCGTTCGCCCGCGCGCTGGCCGGCGCTCCGCGCGAGTTCGACGACGTCTACCGTGCCGTCGTCGCCGCCGGCGAGCAGAGCGGCGCGCTCGGCGGCGTGCTCGAGCGGCTGGCCGACGATCTCGAGGAGCGCCAGGCGCTGCGCGGCAAGCTGGTCGGCGCAACGCTGTATCCCGCGATCGTCTCGGTGATCGCGATCGTCATCGTCGTCTTCCTCGTCACCTATGTCGTGCCGCAGGTCGCCTCGGTGTTCGCCAGTTCCAAGCGCGCCCTGCCCTTCCTCACCGTCGCCATGCTGGGCGTGAGCGGCTTCCTGCGCCACTGGGGCTGGCTGATCGTGCTCATCATCGCCGGCGCGGCCGGCCTGCTCGCCTGGTCGCTGCGCAACGAGGCATTTCGCGAGCGCTTCGACGCCGGCTGGCTCGAGCTGCCGCTGGTCGGCCGGCTGGCGCGCGGCTACAACGCGGCGCGCTTCGCCGGCACGCTGGCCATGCTGGCAGGCGCAGGCGTGCCGATCCTCAAGGCGCTGCAGGCGGCGGCCGAGACGCTGTCCAACCGCGCCATGCGGGTCGATGCGATGGACGCGCTGGTGCAGGTGCGCGAGGGCGCGCCGCTGGCCGCGGCGCTCGCCGGCAAGAAGCGCTTTCCCGGCCTGCTGGCGATGTTCTCGCGGCTGGGCGAGCAGACCGGCCGGCTGCCGCAGATGCTCGACCGCGCCGCGCGCCAGCTCGGCGCCGAGGTGCAGCGCCGCGCCCTGCAGATGGCGACCATCCTCGAGCCGCTGCTGATCGTCGTGATGGGCGGCGTGGTGATGCTGATCGTGCTCGCCGTGCTGCTGCCCATCATCCAGCTCAACACCTGGGTCAAGTAGCCCGGCCCTAGAACGACGAGTTGCCGGCCGCCGCGACGCCGGCCGATCGGTAGTTCGGCTGGTTCGCCATCGCGGAGTTGCGCGTCGAGGCGACGCCACCGCCGAGGTGCATGCCCGCGCTAGCGTTCAGGTAGGCCTGGTTGCCGACCACCGAGCCGGCCAGCACGTCGATGCCGCTGTCGCCGTTGTTCATGGCCAGCGACTGCGCGACGCTGCCCTCGCGGCCGACGATGCCGCTCAGCGCGTTGTCGTCGGCCTGCACACGCCGGGCCGTGAGCCGGCTTGCGTAGACGCCGTAGGCGTTGCCCGAGAGGCGCATGTCCTCGAGCTGCAGCCTCGCGCTGCTCGACACCGAGCCGACGCCCATCTGGCTGAAGCCGCGTACCGTGCCGCCGTGCAGGAGCACGCTCGAGCCGCTGCCGGCGCGCACACCGGCGGTGCCTCCGGGCAGGTAGCACGGGCGGTCCTTCGCGCAGGCCGCCGGCCCGCTGATCGCGTATCCGTTGAAGTCGATAGTCACGTCGATGCCCGGGGCGACGACGATCCCGTCGAAGCCGGCCGGGACGATCAGGCTGCTGCCCAGCCGGTAGCTGCCCGGCTGGCTGAGGGTGATCGGGTAGCCGTGGGTCGGCGGCTCGATCACGGTCTGCGCCTGGACGGCGCCGGCGACGAGCAGGGCGGCAATGGCGGCACTGTGGATGTTCATGGGTTTTCCTCGGGCAGGTGCGATGCGATGTGGCGGGTGTCTCAGCGCCGGCCGTGCTTGGCCAGCAGCGCGCCCGAACTCGCTCGCGCCAGACGCGGGTCGTCGGCCGCCGGTTGCAGCAGCGAGGTCAGCACCGTCGGCGGCAGGCGCGCCAGGTCGGAAGCCTCGACCGCACCGACGAACTTCCAGCCCTGCGGAAGCTTGACGAACGCGAAGCCGGTGGGCGGGTCGACGAAGACCGTGAAGTCGCGGGCGGCGATCGGCTCGCTCTGCGCGAGTGCCGTTGCACAGAGTGCAGCGGCGACGGCGACGACGACGAATCGGGGCAGCAGGGTCATGGCGATCTCCTCGAAACGGATCCGGGGGTCGGGCCACGCCGCCGCGGTGTGCGGGGTTCCTTGGCCCGGTGCGCACAGTCTGGGCAGCGGCCGTTGCGCTTGCGCTTCGCGCCGCGGCGGCTTCGTTGCAGTGCCGTTGCGCCCTGCTTCAGCTCGACAGCACCGCGCGCACCGCGCCGACCAGGTCGGCGCGCGCGAACGGCTTGTCGATGCACGGCCGCGCACCGCGCTCGAGGAAGTCGCGCGCCGTCGACGACAGCGTGTCGCCGGTGACGAAGACCATGCGCGCGACCAGCGCCGGTCGGCGCTCGCCCACCGCGCGCGCCAGCGCCGGCCCGTCCATGCCGGGCATGCGCAGGTCGCTGACGATGGCGTCGAAGCGCGCGGCGTCGAGCAGCTCGAGCGCGACTTCACCCGACTCGGCCGTGGCCACCTCGAAGCCCGCCGACTCGAGCATCTCGCGCATCACGTCGGCCAGCTCGGGCTCGTCGTCGACGACGAGCACGCGTGCGCAGGCCGCCTCGGTGACCTCGTGCGGCGCCGTCGCGGCCGGTCCGTCCGGCGCGGCCTCCACCGGCAGGTCGAGCCGGAAACTCGCACCGCTGCCCAGCGGGCTGGTCGGCTCGAGCACCAGCGAGCCGCCGTGCTCGCGCGCCACGGTGTGCGAGACGGCGAGACCGAGGCCGGTGCCCGCGCCCTCGGCCTTGGTGGTGAAGAACGGTTCGAAGACGCGCGCTGCCGCCGCCGGCTCGATCCCCGGGCCGTTGTCCGCCACGCGCAGCCAGACGCTCGCGCCGCGATCCGGCCGCGCGGGGTCGAGCCCGGTCTCGACGAGCACGCGACGCGGCGGCTCGCGGCCGGCCAGCGCCTGCTGCGCGTTGACGAGCAGATTGAGTACCACCTGGCCGAGCTGGTCGGCGTCGGCGCGCACCGGCGGCAGCGACTCGGCCAGCCGCAGCTCGACCTCGATGCCGCCGGTGCGCAGGCTGTAGGCCAGCAGGTCGACGGCGGTGCGCACGGTCGCATCGAGCTGCACCGGCGTGCGCTCGACCGCCTTCTTGCGCGCCATCGCCAGGAAGGCGCGCACGATGCGGCCGCAGCGCTCGGCGGCATCGCGGATGCGCAGCACGTCCTCGCGCAGCGCGTCGTCGCACTTGGCCTCGAGCAGGCTGGCGCGGCCCATGACGATCGCCAGCGGGTTGTTCAGCTCGTGCGCGACGCCGGCCAGCAGGCTGCCCATCGCGGTCAGCTTCTCGCTCTGGCGCAGCGCCTCGCGCTGGCGCTCGATCTCCTGCTCGGCGCGCCGGCTCTCGGTGAGGTCGAACATCGACGCGGTGTAGAAGGTGTCGTCGCCGACCGTGGTGCGCCACAGCACCATCTCGACCGGCAGCTCGCTGCCGTCGGCGCGCCGCGCCACCATCTCGACGCGCCGGCCCAGCAGGTGCGGCGCGCCGCCCGCGGCCAGGCGGTCGAGCGCGGCGTCGTGCGCGGCGCGGTAGCGATCCGGGATGATGATGTCCCCGACCGATCGCCCCAGCGCCTCCTCGCGGCTGCGCCCGAGCATGGCCTGTGCCGACGGATTGAATTCGACCACGCGCCCGCGCCGGTCGGTCGTGATGACCGCCGCCAGCGCCGACTCGACGATCGACGAGCGCAGCGCCTCGCTCATGCGCTCGCGCGCCGACGCCTCGCGCCAGGCGGCGAAGGTGTCGCGCGTCAGCTCGAACCACGACGCCCAGCTCGCCGGCACGCGCGGCGCGCGCGCATCCGGGTCGGCGGCCTGGCGCTGCAGGTAGTCGGCCAGCTGAAGCGAAGGCTGCGCCAGGCGCCGCCAGATCAGCGCCGCCACCAGCCCGAACATCAGCAGCAGCGCGAGCCCGCCGGCGACGTACGGGCCGACGTCGGCGAGCACGCGGCGCCGTACGTAGCCGCTGTCGCCGGCGTACAGCCCCACCCACGGCGCGACGTTCGACGCGCGCGCCGTGAGCAGCGTGTCGCCGATGTGCAGCGCCAGCGGCGCTTCGCGCGCGGCGTCGATCTCGGCGGCAGCGTAGCGTGGCGGCTGCGCGGCCCTGAGCGGCGAAGCCGGGTGGTCGCGCGCGAGGTAGTCGAGCACGACGTTGCCGTCGGGGTCGATCACCCAGAAACGGCCGATGCCCGCGTCGATGCGTGCGGCGTCGAGCGCGGCCAGCGGCAGCTCGGCGACGACGTAGCGGTCGCCGCCCTCGGCCGCCACGCGCAGCGTCATCTCCACCATGCCGCGGCCGGCGCTCCAGTGCACCTGGTCCTCGAGCGCGCTGTCGCCGCGGCGGCGCGCGGCGCGCTCGGCAACCATGCGCAGCGCCTGCGCCGGCGTTGCCGCGCGCAACTCGGCCAGCAGCGGGGCCGACGCCGTCCACGGCCAGATCCACAGCTCGCCGGCCGCGGCGTCGACGTACCAGATGCGGCGGAACGCGCCGCGCTGCATGGCGAGCAGCCGCGCCTGCTCGCCGAACAGCGAGGCGCGCGACACGGCGGCCTCGCGCCGCGCCGGCTCGGCCCAGTGTTCGCCGGCGAGCAGGACCTGCGCCGCGCGGTCCTGAAGCAGCGCGGGCATGGCGTCGAGCGACCAGCCGCCCTCGGCGGGGGTCAGCGAGGCACGGTCGACCACCGCGTCGCGCGCCTGGGCGCGCTCACGCGCCACCGTGCGCAGGCGCAGCAGGTCGTCGCGCAGCGGGGCGAGCACGCCGTCGAGCCGCGTCACGCGGCGGTCGGTGCTCATCGCCATCTGCCGCTCGGTGCCGACCCAGACAATGTCGAACTGCAGCAGCAGCACGTAGACGATGGCCGCGGCGATCGGCACGCTGAGCAGCGCCATCAGCAGCACGTAGCTGCGGCGCAGCCGGCGCAGCGCCGAGGGCGCGACCGGCCGCGGGACGACCGTCATGCGCCGCGCGGCGCGCCGGGCACGAACACGTAGCCGACGTTGCGCACCGTCCTCAGCACCTCGGGCTTGTCGGGGTTGCGCTCGATCTTGCGACGCAGCCGCATCACGCGCAGGTCGATCGAGCGGTCGAACACGTCCCAGCCGCGGTTGTGCGCCTGCTCCATGATCTGGTCGCGATTCAGCGGCCGGTTGGGATGGCGCGCGAACAGCGCCAGCAGGTCGACCTCGGCGGCGGTGATCGCGATGTCGACGCCGTCGGCGCCGACCAGCCGGCGCTCGTCGAGATCGAGCAGGCAGGCGCCGAAGGCGACGCGCCGGGCTCGCGTCGGCGGCGCGTCACCGGCTGCGGCGTCCCCGTGCGCCGCCAGCCGCCGCTGCACGGCGCGCAGCCGCGCCAGCAGCTCGCGCAGCTCGAACGGCTTGGGCAGGTAGTCGTCGGCACCCATCTCGAGCCCGACGATGCGGTCGACCGCCTCGCCGACCGCCGTCAGCATGACGATGCCGGTGCGCGGATGCGCCTCGCGCAGCCAGCGCGCCAACGCCAGCCCGTTCTCGCCGGGCATGTTGATGTCGAGCACGACCAGCCCCGGCGGCGCCTCGGCGACCAGCCGGCGCGCCTGCGCGGCGTCGGCGGCGTCGCGCACCGCGAAGCCCTGGCGCTCGAAATACTCGACCAGCAGTGCGCGCAGCTCGCGCTCGTCGTCGACCACCAGCAGCGTCGGCTTGTCGGCCATCGGCACCCCCGTCCCCACGGCGCAAATCATGCCAGCCGTCGGCTCGCCCGGCGCACGGGTCGTCGGCGCGGCGGCCTCGGCGATCCAACCGGCGGTCATGGCGTCCTCCATCGCGCCGCCACTGTCGCCGCACCGCGTATCGGGCGCGCTGCGCCGCCGCGCGCGATTGTTTCGATTGTTGCGAAGGATGCCCGGGCACGGCGGTTGCCGACGATGTGCACGGGGTTTGCCCCGTTGTTCGGTCCCTCGCGCGCCGTAAGCTCAGGGTGCAATGGACCGCGACGACCGTGTCGCCGGAGGCTTGTCGATGAGCTCCACCGCCACCGAACTCGTGACCATGCCGGCACAACGCCCGCGCATGGGTCTGCCGATCGCGCAGATGCGCAACGTCTACCGCGTCGGCGACGTCGAACGCCGGCTCGAGAAGCTGCCCGGCAAGGAGCACGAGCACCTGCGCGCCACCTACGAGCGCATGATCGAGAAGGGCCCCGAGCGCTTCCAGGTCAAGCCCTCGGGCGTGCCGTCGATGGATCACTTGTACGAGGAACTGCCCAACTTCGCGGAGGTGCTCGACGACGTGCGCCGCCAGCTCGCGCTGTGCAGCGACAGCCGCGACCCGCTCGACCTGACGCCGATGCTGCTGCTCGGCCCGCCGGGCGTCGGCAAGACGCACTTCGCGCGCGAGATCGCCCGGCTGCTCGGCACCGGCATGGGCTTCCTGTCGATGGCCTCGCTGACCGCCGGCTGGGTGCTGTCGGGCGCGTCGAGCCAGTGGAAGGGCGCGCGGCCGGGCAAGGTGTTCGAGACGCTGGTCGACGGCCAGTACGCCAACCCGGTGATGGTGGTCGACGAGATCGACAAGACCGGCGGCGAGCACGTTTACGACCCGCTCGGCGCGCTCTACAGCCTGCTCGAGCACGAGACCGCCGGCACCTTCACGGACGAGTTCGCCGAAGTGCCGATCGACGCCAGCCAGGTGATCTGGGTCGCCACCGCCAACGACGCGCGCGCCATCCCCGAGCCGATCATCAACCGCATGAACGTGTTCGAGGTCGCGGCTCCCGACCGCGATGCCGCGCGCGGCATCGCCGCCCGCCTGTACCGTGCGATTCGCACCGACCACGACTGGGGGCGGCGCTTCGCCCCCGAGCCGGCCGCCGACGTGCTCGACGCGATGAGCGAACTGGCACCGCGCGAGATGCGCCGCGCCTGGATGACCGCATTCGGCAACGCCAAGCTGGCCGGCCGCGACGCGATCGAGCCGCGCGACCTGCCCGACGGCCACGCGGGCCGGCGCGCGCCGATCGGCTTCGTCCAGTAGCGGACGCGGCCGGCCGTTCGGGCACGGCGGCGCCCGTGCCTATCATCGGCGCATGCCCGCCTCGCTCCTCGGCCAGCTCGTCGTCGCCATCTCGTCGCGCGCGCTGTTCGATTTCGAGGAGGAGAACCGCGTCTTCGAGGCGAGCGACGACCGCGCCTACATGGCGCTGCAGCTCGAGCGCGTCGACGCGCCGGCGCGGCCCGGCGTCGCCTTCTCGCTAATCAACAAGCTGCTCGCCTTCAACACGCCGGGCGCAGCGCCGAAGGTCGAGGTGGTGATCCTGTCGCGCAACGACCCGGTGTCGGGCATGCGCGTGTTCCGCTCGGCGCAGCACTACGGCCTGTCGGTGCAGCGCGGCGTGTTCACGCGCGGCCAGTCGCCGTGGCGCTACCTGACGCGACTGGCGGCCAACCTGTTCCTGTCGACCAACGAGGCCGACGTGCGTTCGGCACTCGCCGCCGGCGTGCCGGCGGCGCGGGTGTTCCCGCACTCGGCGCGCGCCTCGGACGCGCACCCGCACGAGGTGCGCATCGCCTTCGACGGCGACGCGGTGCTGTTCTCCGACGAGGCCGAGCAGGTGTTCCAGCGCGGCGGGCTCGACGCCTTCCAGAACCACGAGCGCGACCATTCGCTCACGCCGCTGGCGCCCGGGCCGTTCAAGCCGCTGCTGGAAGCGCTGCACCGCCTGCAGCGCGAGCCGGTGCTGCCGCAGGGCGACAACCGCGAGGCGCTTCAGGGCATGCGCATCCGCACCGCGCTCGTCACGGCACGCAGCGCGCCCGCGCACGAGCGCGCGATCCGCACCCTGATGGCCTGGCGCATCGAAATCGACGAGGCGCTGTTCCTCGGCGGTCTGCCGAAGGGGCCGTTCCTGCGCGAGTTCGAGCCGGACTTCTTCTTCGACGACCAGACGGGCCACATCGAGAACGCAGCGCCGCACGTGCCGGCGGGGCACGTCGCGGCCGGGGTCGCTAACGCCGGATCGACGCGCAACGCCTGAGCGCTGGTGGCGCAAGCGCGTCAGCGCAGCGCCTCGAGTGCCGATTGCGCCTCGCGCATCGAAGGACCGTCGGGGCCGACCGCGGGTCGCAGCTGCAGCAGCGCCGCGGCGAGGTCGCGCCGCGCCGCGTCCCCGTCGCCCTGCTGGCCCTCGATCCTCCCCAGCGTGAGCAAGGCTTCGCCTCGCCAGTACGAGTAGGCCAGCCCCGAATTCGAGCGCTGCGCGGTGGCGAGTGCCGAACGGGCGGAGGCGAGCGCCTGCTCCGGCCTGCCGAGCGCCTGCTCGGCCAGCGCGAGCCCGCAGCGCGCGAGCACTACGCGCAGGTTGACCGATCGTGCCTTCCCGTAGATCCGCAACGCGTGCTCGAAATGGTCGGCCGCCTGGGCGACGCTGCCGGTCGCCAGCGCATGCTGACCGGCGACGGTCTCGAGCCAGGCAATGCTCGAGTGCTCCGGTCCGAAGGCGCGCAGCAGATCGGGCCGCGCCAGCTCGATCAGCCGGGCGCATGCATCGAGACGGCCCGCCTTGCAGTTCGCATAGGCCGCGTTGGAATACGTGTAGCCACGCGCCACCGGGTCGTCTTGGCGCACGGCGAGCGCGATGGCGCGGTCGAACAGCCGGAGCGATTCGTCGAATCGCCCGATCTCGACCAGCGCCTTGGCCCGGTTGCCGACGGTGGCGGCGTCGGCCGCCTCGGGGTCGACCGCATCGAGGATCTCCAGCGCACGCGAGTAGGCCTGCCCGGCTTCCAGCATCGCCCCCGCGTCGCTCAGCGTCTTGCCCCAGTTGTTGGCGGTCGACGACATGTCCAGCGTGTGGTCCCGGCCGAGGGCAACATGCGCCGCCTCGGCTTGCCGGTAAGTCTGGAGGGCCTGGTCCAGATGCCCCGTGGACGCCAGGCCCGCCGCCAGCACCTCCTGCACCTCGATCGCTGGTCGCGTTGCCCGGGCCGCGGCGACGGCACGAGCGCGAGCGCCTCGCGCGCGTTCGCCAGGATGGCCGGGCCGTCGCGCTGAAGGTCGGCGATCTGAGCGCGGTCGTAGAGGCAGGCGAATAGCGCATCGGACTGGCCGGCGCTGGCGCGCAGACTCGCGATCGTCTCGTCGGTCAGCCGCGAGGCCTCCCTGGCGTCCCCGGTGGTGGCGAGTTCGAGCCCGAGGGCGCACTGCGCCAGTGCCTGCAGGCCGGCGTCCGGCTGGCGCGCGGCCACGACGACCGCCTGACGCAGGATCGACAACGCGCGCGGGCCCGCATTCATCTGCGAGTAGCGCGACCCGATCTCGATCAGCAGCTTGGCGTGCACGGCCGGGTCGTCCGCATACTGTCGCGCGGCGAGCCGCTCGGCACGCTGCATCAACTCGGCGACGGTAATCGCCTGGCCGCGAGGCACCGACTGGAGCAGGAAAGAGAGGAAGTCCGTCGTCGCCTCGGCCAGCGTCTGCTGGAGCAGGGCGCGGTCACGCGCCGCCTGCGCCGCCAGCGACTGGCGCACGGCCTCGCGGCCCTCCAGCAGGGTACCGACGACACCGGCCGCGATGGCGAGCGTCGCCATGCCGGCGACCGCGACGCCCGCGCGATGGCGCCGCACGAACTTCGCCGCGTGGTAGGCGATGCCGGCGGGCCGCGCCGCGATCGGCTCGTGCCTGAGGTGACGGCGCACGTCATCGGCCAGCGCGTGCACGCTCGGATAGCGCTGCTGCGGCTCCGGTTCCAGGCACTTGGCGACGATGGTGTCCAGATCGCCGCGCAGGGCGTGCACGAGTTGCGCCGCCTGGGTCGAGCGCTGCGCGGCGACTTCCGGCCCTGCTCTGGCCGCGCACTCGCTGGCGCGCGGCAGCCTCTGGGGCGGCGGTCCGGCGTCGGCCACGCCGCCCGCGGCGCGCGGGTTGCAGCCGGCCAGCAGCACAGCGAGCAGCAGGCCGAGCGCATAGACATCGGTGCCGACGGTGAGCGGTGCGTCGCGCAGTTGCTCGGGCGCCGCGAAGTCGGGCGTGAACGGCCCCTCCCCGGCCCGCGTGAGCGCGGTCGCGCCCGACTGCCTTTCGGCCTCGTCGAGCAACTTGGCGATGCCGAAGTCGAGCAGCTTCACGCAGCCCCGCGAGTCGACAAGGATGTTGCTGGGCTTGAGGTCGCGATGCAGCACGAGGTTGGCGTGCGCATGCGACACCGCGTCGAGCACGTCGAGGAACAGCGCGAGGCGCGCGGGCACGTCGAGCCGACGCGTGTCGCACCAGCGGTCGATCGGCTCGCCCTCGACGTATTCCAGCACCAGATAGGGCTGCCCGTCCGCCACGCCCGCGTCGAGCAGCCGCGCGATGTGCGGGTGCGCGAGCCGCGCCTGCAGCAGCCCCTCCCGGCGAAAGCGCTCCGCGCCGCTGCCGGCGAGCACCGCCAGGTGCGGAAACTTGATCGCGACCTCGCCGTCGTAGCGACCGTCGCTGCGCCGGGCCAGCCAGACGGCGCTCATGCCGCCCAGGCCCAGGGCGCGCAGCAGCGTGTACCCGCCGATCGTGCGGCCCGCGAGATCCACGGGGCCGGCGATGCCAGGCACGGGCCTCTCCATGAAGCGCTCGCGTACGACCGCGGACTGCTGCGCGAGCAGCGCCGCGAGCTGCGCGGCGAGCGCCGGGTCCTCGGCCTGCCAGCGTGCGAGGCGCTCCGCGCGCGCCGCGGCGTCCAATTCGAGCAGCTCGTCGAGCTGCGGGCTCAGGACGGACCAGCGTTCGAGATCGATCATGTGGCTCAGGCAGGCTCGATCCATTGCCGCAGCAGCAGCCGGGCCTTGCTCCAGTCGCGCTGCACGGTGCGCTCGGACTGTTCGCGCAGCGCCGCGATCTCGGCGAAGTTGAGGCCGGCGAAGAACTTCAGCTCGACCAGCTCGGCCAGCCGCGGGTCGACGTCTGCCAGCGCCCCCACCGCCTCATCGATGCGCAGGCTCTCGTCGGCCGGCATCTCGCGCAGCTCGGACAGCGTCGCGTAGGCGATGACTTCGACCTCGCGCCCGCGCTTCAGGCTGCGCGTCGCCCGGATGTGATCGACCACGATGCTGCGCATCACGCGCGCGCTGTAAGCCACCAGTTCGGCGCGCGTGGCGAAGGACAGGTCGAGCGGCGCGATGCGCAGCCAAGCCTCGTGCAGCAGGGTCCTGGCCCCGAGCGCGAGCGCCTGGTGGCGGAACACCTCGCCGCGGGCGACTCGCAGCAGTTCGCGGTACAGCAGCGTGAACCAGGCGCTGGCGTCGCGCGGTGCATCGAGCGCGTCGCCAGCGCCCAACGCTGAGGAAGGCTCCATCGCGCACTCCCGGGTGTCGCGAAAGTCTACCCCGGGGGGCGTGAGTAGGGATGCCGCGTGAACGTGGGAGGCCGTGTCGGGTTTCGGGCGCCATTTGCGGTCTACCTCTCGCAGCCCTCCAATAGGAAAGGAAGATCCATGAACGGCCGGAAGCTCCTTCGTGGCGCCTCATTGCTGGCGGTCATGGCGTTTGCCTGCGTCACCTGGCGCGCCGGCGCCCAGACGGCATCCGCGTCGGCGCTCACGCCGAACGCCAGTGGCGCAGCGCTCACGCTGAGCCGAACCGGCACGATCGATTTCGGCAGCCTGTTCTTCCAGAGCCTGGGCACCAACGGTCGAAGCTGCGCCACCTGCCACGTGTTGGCCGAAGGCATGAGCATCACGCCGGCGGGGGTCCGCCAGCGGTTCGAGCGTACCGCCGGCCTTGATCCGCTGTTCCGCCCCAACGACGGTGCCACCTCGCCGCTGGCCGATGTCTCGACGCTCGATGCGCGGCGTGCGGCCTACGCGATGCTGCTGTCCAAGGGCCTGATCCGCGTGGGAATCGGCATTCCGGCAGATGCCGAGTTCGAGCTGGTCAGCGTCGACGACCCTTACGGCTACGCCAGCGCGAAGGAGCTCTCGCTGTTCCGCAGGCCCCTGCCCTCGACCAACCTCGACTTCCTGAGCACGGTGATGTGGGATGGCCGCGAGACGTTCCTCGACCCGACCTCGCGCGTCTGCCTCGCCGGCAGCGCCACCTGCTTCGCCTCGATCCATTTCGACCTCGCCGATCAGGCGAACGGCGCCACGCTCGGCCACGAGCAGGCGGCACAGCCGCTCAGCGCGGCCCAGCAGCAGGCCATCGTCGCCTTCGAGACCTCGCTGGTCACCGCCCAGATCGTCGACCGCGCGGCCGGGCGGCTCGACGCGGCCGGCGCGCAGGGCGGGCCGGCGACGCTGCAGGCCCAGCCGTACTACTTCGGCATCAACGACACGGTGGTCGGGGACTATCGCACGGGCGCGCGCTTCGACCCGCAGGCGATGACGCTGTACGACGCCTGGCAGCGGTACGTGGCCAACCCGGCGGCGCCGGACGCCGCTTCGCGCGATCCCGGCGTGGCGCTGGCGCGGCGCGCGATCGCCCGCGGCGAGCGGCTGTTCGACGAGAAGCCGATCGAGATCGCCGGAGTGAAGGGGCTGAACGACGTGCTCGGCGCGGAGGTCGTGCACGGCACGTGCACCACCTGGCACAACGCGCCCAAGGTCGGCAACCACTCGGTGCCGATGGCGCTGGACATCGGGGTGGCCGACGCAGCGCGACGCACGCGCGACCTGCCGCTGTACACGCTGATGAACAAGATGACCGGTGAGACGCTGCAGACCACCGACCCGGGTCGCGCGCTCGTCACCGGCCGCTGGCAGGACATCGGGCGCTTCAAGGGGCCGGTGCTGCGCGCGCTGGCCACGCGCGCACCGTACTTCCACAACGGCTCGGCGAGCAACCTCGACGCCGTGCTCGACTTCTACGAGGAGCGCTTCCACGTGGGATTCACGCCCGACGAGCGCGCCGACCTGATCGCCTTCCTGCGCGCGCTTTGAGTCAGTGCCGCTGCACGTGCCGGCGCAGCGCCTCGAGGTCGAGCACGCGCACGCCGCCGTACTCGACGCGGATCAGCGCCGCGTCCTGCAGCGCGCGCAGCGCCTCGTTGACGCGCTGCCTCGACAGCCCGACGAGGTAGCCCAGCTCCTGCTGGGTGATGCGCAGCAGCGAGCCGACGCCCGGGTACAGCACGGGGTGGAACAGCGCCGCCAGGCTGCGCGCGACGCGCGCATCCGGGTCGTTCATGCGGTCGATCTCGCGCGCCGCGATGAACTGGCCGAGCCGCTCGTTGAGCTGGTTGAGCACCAGCCGGTTGAACGGGATGCTGGTCTCGAGCAGCGCGTGGAAGGCCTGGGCCGGCAGGCCGGCGACCAGGCTGCGCCGCAGCGCGGCGACGTTGTAGCGGTAGGACTCGCGCTTGAGCAGCGTGCCTTCGCCGAACCAGGCGCCCGAAGGCAGGCCGGTGAAGGTGATCGAGGCGCGCGCGCCGCTCTCGTTGCTCATCTTCAGCAGGCCGTCGACGACGCCGAACCAGAAGTTGCCCGGCCGGCCGAACTTGCACACCACGTCGCCGGGCTCGGCCTCGGCGACCTCGATGCGCGCCGCGACCTCGGCGCGCTGCGCCGGCTCGAGCACCTTCAGCCAGTGGATCGCCGCCAGCTCGGCCGCGCTCGCCGCGCGGGCACGCTGGCGCAGCGGCGGGGCCGGTCGAATGCTCTGCGTGGCGATGGACGTCAAGGGAAGGGAAAGTTCGCTCGGGATTCTCCCTAGAATTGTCGTCATAACGACAACCTGGCGTCAAACTTCCGCCTAGCATCGGCTGCCGATCGGGAGTCGCCGATGGATTCGACCTTTCCCCAATTGATGCTGGCGCATGCCGCAGCGCGACCGGACGCGCCGGCGCTGCGCGAGAAGGAATACGGCATCTGGCAGACGCTGACGTGGCGCCAGCTCGCCGCGCTGGTGCGCGCGCTCGCCTGCGGCCTCGGCGCGGCGGGGCTGCAGCGCGGCCAGCACCTCGTCGTCATCGGCGAGAACCGGCCGCGGCTGTACGCGACGATGCTTGCCGCGCAGTCGCTCGGCGCCGTGCCCGTGCCGCTGTACCAGGACGCGGTCGCCGCCGAGTACGTGTTCCCGATCAACAACGCCGAGGTCGGCTTCGCCGTCGTCGAGGACCAGGAACAGGTCGACAAGCTGCTCGAGATCCGGCCGCAGTGCGCGCAACTCGCGCGCATCTGGTACGACGACCCGCGCGGCCTGCGCCACTACCGCGAGCCGGGCCTGGCCGCGCTCGACGCGCTGGTCGAGGCCGGGCGGGCTGAGGACGCTGCACGCCCCACGCTGTTCGACGAGGCCGTGCAGCAGGGGCGGCCCGACGATGTCGCCGCGCTGTTCTTCACCTCGGGGACGACCGGCCATCCGAAGGGCGTGGTGCACAGCCATCACACGCTGATCGATCGCGCACGCGCCGGCGCCGCCTTCGACAAGCTCGGCGCCGACGAAGAGGTGCTGGCCTACATGCCACCGGCCTGGATCGGCCAGAACATCTTCAGCTATGCGCAGTGGCTGGCGTGCGGCTACGTCGTCAACTGCCCGGAGTCGGCGTCGACCGTGACGATCGATCTGAAGGAGGTCGGGCCGACCTACTACTTCGCCCCGCCGCGCATCTTCGAGGGGCTGCTGACCAGCGTGATGATCCGCATGGAGGACGCCGGTCGCCTCAAGCGCTGGATGTTCCAGCACTACCTCGCGGTGGCGCGTCGCGTCGGCCCCGCCCTGATAGACGGCAAGCCGGTCCGCTGGGTCGACCGCCTGCGCTACCGGCTCGGCGACGTCCTCGTCTACGGGCCGCTGCGCAACACGCTCGGCTTCTCGCGCGTGCGCGTCGCCTACACCGCCGGCGAGGCGATCGGCCCGGACCTGTTCACCTTCTACCGCTCGATCGGCATCAACCTGAAGCAGCTTTACGGTTCGACCGAGACGGCAGTGTTCGTCTGCCTGCAGCCCGACCATGAGGTGCGGGCCGACACCGTCGGCGTGCCGATCGAGGGCGTCGAGATCGAGGTGCTCGCGAGCGGCGAGATCCTGGTGCGCTCGCCCGGGCTGCTCAAGGGCTACTACAAGAACCCGCAGGCCACCGCCGAGGTGCTCGACGCCGACGGCTGGTACCACACCGGCGACGCCGGCTTCGTCGACGCGGCCGGCCACCTGAGGATCATCGACCGCGCCAAGGACGTCGGCCGGCTGCGCGGCGGGCCCGCCGACGGCGCGATGTTCGCCCCCAAGTACATCGAGAACAAGCTCAAGTTCTTCCCGTACATCAAGGAGGCCGTGGCATTCGGCGACGGCCGCGACAAGGTCTGCGCCTTCATCAACATCGACTTCGAGGCGGTCGGCAACTGGGCCGAGCGGCGCAACCTGCCCTACGCCGGCTACACCGACCTGGCGGGCAAGCCCGAGGTCCACGAGCTCGTCCGCGAGTGCGTCGAGAAGGTCAACGCCGACCTCGCTTCCGACGAGCGGCTGGCAGGCTCGCAGGTCAGCCGCTTCCTCGTCCTGCACAAGGAGCTCGACGCCGACGACGGCGAGCTGACGCGCACGCGCAAGGTGCGCCGCGGCGCAATCGCCGACAAGTACGGCGTGCTGGTCGACGCGCTGTACGCGGGCAAGGCAGTGCAGCACGTCGAGACGCAGGTGCGCTTCGAGGACGGCCGCACCGGCACGGTCGCCGCCGACCTGCGCATCGTCGACGCGAAGACCTTCGCGCCGGCAAGGAAGGCAGCGTGAACACCCGGCGCGAGCGGGGCGACGTCGTCCTCGACGTGCGCGGGATCAGTCTCGCGTTCGGCGGCGTGAAGGCGCTGTCGGACATCAGCTTCGACGTGCGCGAGCACGAGGTGCGCGCCATCATCGGCCCGAACGGCGCCGGCAAGAGCAGCCTGCTCAACTGCATCAACGGCGTGTACCAGCCGCAGCAGGGCTCGATCAGCTTCCGCGGCCGGACCTTCCGGCACATGAACCCGCGCCAGGTCGCCGAGATGGGCATCGCGCGCACCTTCCAGAACCTGGCGCTGTTCAAGGGCATGAGCGTGCTCGACAACATCATGACCGGGCGCAACCTGAAGATGCGCAGCAACCTGCTGTGGCAGGCGATCCGCATCGGCCCGGCCGAGCGCGAGGAGGTCGCGCAGCGCGAGGTGGTCGAGCGCATCATCGACTTCCTCGAGATCCAGCCCTGGCGCAAGACGCCGGTCGGCCGCCTGCCCTACGGGCTGCAAAAGCGCGTCGACCTCGGCCGCGCGCTGGCGATGGAGCCGAAGGTGCTGCTGCTCGACGAGCCGATGGCCGGCATGAACGTCGAGGAGAAGCAGGACATGTGCCGCTTCATCCTCGACGTCAACGACGAGTTCGGCACCACGATCGTGCTTATCGAGCACGACATGGGGGTGGTGATGGACATCTCCGACCGCGTCGTCGTGCTCGACTACGGGCGCAAGATCGGCGACGGTGCGCCCGACGAGGTGCGCCGCAACGAGGACGTGATCCGCGCCTACCTGGGAACCGTCGCCCCGGCGCCGCCCGTTCCGGCACCGATCGTCGCCGCCGCCTGAGACCATGGGCTTCTTCATCGAGACCTTCCTCGGCGGCCTGATGGTCGGCATGCTGTATTCGCTGATCGCGCTCGGCTTCGTGCTGATCTTCAAGGCCAGCGGCGTGTTCAACTTCGCGCAGGGCGCGATGGTGCTGTTCGCCGCGCTCGCGATGGCGCGCTTCGCCGAATGGATTCCGGCCTGGACCGGGCTGCAGAACAAGGCGCTGGCCAACCTGATCGCGTTCGCTCTGGCGATGGCGATCATGGTCGCGCTGGCCTGGCTGATCGAGCGGCTGGTGCTCGGCCGGATGGTCAACCAGGAGCCGATCGCGCTGCTGATGGCGACGCTGGGCGTGGCCTATGCCCTCGAGGGCTTCGGCCAGGTGTTCTTCGGCAACGACATCTACAAGGTCGACGTCGGCATGCCCAAGGACCCGTTGTTCCTGTTCGAGAAGGTGTTCCCCGGGGGCGTGCTCGTCAGCCAGGAGGACCTGGTGGCGGCGGCGGTCGCCGCCGCGCTGGTGGCCGCGCTGGCGCTGTTCTTCCAGAAGACGGCCACCGGCCGTGCGCTGCGCGCGGTGGCCGACGATCACCAGGCCGCCCAGTCGATCGGCATCCCGCTGGCGCGCATCTGGGTCATCGTCTGGTCGGTGGCCGGCTTCGTCGCGCTGGTCGCCGGTATCGTCTGGGGCAGCAAGCTGGGAGTGCAGTTCTCACTCTCGCTGGTGGCGCTGAAGGCGCTGCCGGTGGTCATCCTCGGCGGCCTGACGTCGGTGCCCGGCGCGATCGTCGGCGGGCTGATCATCGGCGTCGGCGAGAAGCTCTCCGAGGTCTACGTCGGCCCGCACATGGGCGGCGGCATCGAGATCTGGTTCGCCTACGTGCTCGCGCTGCTGTTCCTGCTGGTGCGCCCGCAGGGCCTGTTCGGCGAACGCATCATCGACCGCGTCTGATCATGTTCTACCGCGAGAACGGCCAGTTCAAGACCAGCTACCGTGCCGACCAGCAGATCTTCCCGATCGGCCAGGACCGCCTGGCGATCGCGCTGCTGCTCGCCGTCGCCTTCGTCGTCGTGCCGCTGACCGCCTCGGAGTACCTGTTCCGCGCCCTCCTCATTCCGTTCCTGATCCTGTCGCTGGCGGCGATCGGTCTCAACATCCTGGTCGGCTACTGCGGCCAGATCTCGCTGGGCACCGGGGCCTTCATGGCGGTCGGCGCCTACGCGGCCTACAACTTCAGCGTGCGCATCCCCGGCATGCCCCTGGTCGCCGCGCTGCTGCTCGGCGGCGCCTGCGCGACGGTGGTCGGCGTGCTGTTCGGCATCCCGAGCCTGCGCATCAAGGGGCTGTACCTCGCGGTGGCGACGCTGGCGGCGCAGTTCTTCACCGACTGGGCGTTCCTGCGCATCCGCTGGCTGACCAATGACTCGTCCTCGGGATCGGTCAGCGTCGCCAGCCTGCGCGCGTTCGGCCTGGCCGTGGAGTCGCCGGTGCAGAAGTACCTGTTCTGCCTGTCGGTCGTGACGGTGTTCGCGCTGCTGGCCAAGAACCTCGTGCGCGGCCACGTCGGCCGCGAGTGGATGGCGATCCGCGACATGGACGTCGCGGCCGCGGTGATCGGCATCCGCCCCGTCTACGCCAAGCTCACCGCGTTCGCCGTCAGCTCGTTCATCGTCGGCGTGGCCGGCGCGATGTGGGCGTTCATCCACCTCGGCTCGTGGGAGCCGGCGGCGTTCAACATCGACCGCTCGTTCCAGCTGCTGTTCATGGTCATCATCGGCGGGCTGGGCTCGATCATGGGCAGCTTCTTCGGCGCCGCGTTCATCGTGCTGTTGCCGATCGTGCTCGACAACCTGCCGTACTGGTTCGGCATTCCGGTCGACACGGCGCTCGCCTCGCACCTGACCTTCATCATCTTCGGCGCGCTGATCGTCTTTTTCCTGATCGTCGAGCCCCACGGCCTGGCACGGCTGTGGTCGACCGGCAAGGAAAAGCTGCGGCTGTGGCCGTTTCCGCATTGACCGCCACCTGTTCCATCCACGCACTCAACTCTGGAGATCGACATGAAGCTGAGATCCCTCAAGGGCCTGGTCCTCGCTGCAGCGGTCCTCGCTGCGGGCGTCACCGGCCTGGCTACGGCGCCGTCGGCGCACGCCCAGGCCAAGGAGCAGTTCTTCCCGCTGCTCGTCTACCGCACCGGGCCGTACGCGCCCAACGGCACGCCCTGGGCCAACGGCAAGCAGGACTACCTCAAGCTGATCAACGCCCGCGACGGCGGCATCAACGGGGTGAAGCTCACCTACGAGGAGTGCGAGACCGGTTACGCGACCGACAAGGGCGTCGAGTGCTACGAGCGGTTGAAGGGCAAGACGACGACCCTGTTCGATCCGCAGTCCACGGGCATCACGTTCGCGCTGACCGACAAGGCGCCGGGCGACAAGATGCCCTTGATCACCGTCGGCTACGGTCTGGCGGCATCGCAGGACGGTGGCGTGTTCAAGTGGAATTTCCCGATCCTGGGCAGCTACTGGACCGGCGCTGACGTGCTGATCCAGCACATCGGCAAGAAGGAGGGCGGGCTCGACAAGCTCAAGGGCAAGAAGATCGCCCTCGTCTATCACGACAGCCCGTTCGGCAAGGAGCCGATCCCGTTGCTGCAGGAACGCGCCAAGATGCACGGCTTCGAGCTGCAACTGCTGCCGGTGACCGCGCCGGGCGTCGAGCAGAAGTCGACCTGGCTGCAGATCCGCCAGAGCCGGCCCGACTACGTCCTGCTGTGGGGCTGGGGGGTGATGAACTCCACCGCCCTGAAAGAGGCCGTGGCCACCGGCTACCCGCGCGACAAGATGTACGGCGTCTGGTGGTCGGGCGCCGAGCCCGACGTGAAGGACGTCGGCGCTAACGCGAAGGGCTACAACGCCCTGTCGCTGCAGCACGGCGCCCACCACGACGCCAAGGTCGTGCAGGACATCATCAAGTACGTGCACGACAAGGGCCAGGGCACCGGACCCAAGGAAGAGGTGGGCCAGGTGCTCTACATGCGGGGTCTGATCATCCAGATGCTCGGCGTCGAGGCCGTGCGCCGTGCGCAGGAGCGCTTCGGCAAGGGCAAGGTGATGAACACGGAGCAGGTGCGTTGGGGTCTGGAGAACCTGGCGCTCGACCAGAAGAAGCTCGACGCACTGGGGTTCTCCGGCGTGATGCGCCCGGTCAGCACCTCGTGTGCGGATCACATGGGTTCGACCTGGGCGCGCATCCAGACCTGGGACGGCACGAAATGGGGGTTCTCGTCCGACTGGTACCAGGCCGACGAGCAAATTCTCAAGCCGATGATCAAAGCCGCCGCCGACAAGTACGCGGCCGACAAGAAGCTGACCCGCCGCACGCCGCAGGACTGCCAGAGCTGACGACAGCCCGGGGCCCCCTCGCGGGGCCCTCGTTCAA
>JBLMVT010000263.1:0-4291 GCA_050256835.1 Betaproteobacteria bacterium
GCCAGCGCGCGCAGCGCGCCACGTGAACTGACTCGCGGCATCTGTTCGAACGGAGCGACCGCAGGTCGCGCAGTGAGTTATGCCGCGGGCCACGAGGCCGAGCACCGCAGGGCAGCCTGCGCCGCCAGGCGCAGGCCGGCTCATCTGAGCGGAGCGGCCTGCCCGCCCGCCTCTTTGCCGCGCGGACGCTACCAAGCGCATGCATCACGCCGAGCTCCCACCCGCGAGCTCGCGCTCGAGCACCTTCGGGTTGTCGCGCCAGCGCTCGAGCCATTCCTGCGCCACGTCGCCGGGATACACGTCCTCGATGCCCTCCCGCAACGCACGCACGATCGCGCTGGCCAGCGCCTCGGGGGCGAGCTTGGGCGGGGGCAGGTTCTGATTCCACTCGTCCTCGATCGGGCCGGGGAAGACGTTGACGACGCGGATGCCCGCAGGCCGCATCTCGGCACGCAGGCACTGCGCCAGCGAATGCGCAGCGGCCTTCGATGCCGAGAAGGTGCCGTGCGGCGGGTAGTTCGCCAGCGCGTAGATCGACAGCAGGTTGACCCAGGCCGCGGCGTGCGTCACGCCGTCGGCCGAGCGGCCCTTGAGCGCGGGGCCGAACTCCTGTGCCAGTCGCAGTGCGCCGAAGTAGTTGACGTCCATCTCGAGCCGCGCCGCGTCGGTGCCGCGGCGCGAGCCGATGCCGTGCGCGCGGTGCACCTCGGCGTTGTTGATCACGATGTCGACCTTGCCCCCGATCTCGCCGGCGAGTTCGGCGACCGAGCGGCCGTCGGTCAGGTCCATCGGCACCGGCGTCACCTGCGCCAGCGCGGTCAGTTCGGCGAAGCCGGGCAGCTTCTTCCACGGCTCGGCGTGGCCGACCCAGACGATGTCGGCGCCGGCCTCGACGAGCGCACGCGCGATCGCCTGGCCGACCGCCGTCTTGCCGTCGGTCACCAGCACCTTGCGGAACTTCGGGTCGCTCGTCATCTCGCGCAGCATCGGGTCGTCGGCCATGTGTTCGCTCCCTCGTCCGTCGGCGGGAAATCCGATCAACACCGCCTGGCCGGCGCGGTCGAGCCGGGCACCGACGCGTATCTTCGCCGGTGCCCCGGCCACCTCGCCATGCAGATGAACCATGACCGACGGCCCGGCGTCGAGCCGGACCATGCCGAGCCGCCAGGGCAGGCGTTCGCGGAAGAACAGGTCGTTGCTGTGGTGCAGGGTGGTCGTCGCCAGCAGCGTGCCCGCGCCGGACTGCTCGCGCCAGGTCAGCCGCGGCGACAGGCAGCGGTGGCAGGCGTCGCGCGGCGGGTACTGCACCGCCTGGCAGTCGCCGCACACCTGCAGCTCGAAGCGGCCCTCCGCGGCGGCCGCCGTCATGCCCAGCGCGACGCGCCCGCGCGCCCACGGCGGCAGGTTCATCTGCCGGGTGCGCAGGACCGGGTTCTTGCGCGGGGGTTTCATCAGGGGCATGGTCATGGGTGCCCCCCGGTCGCCGAGGACGGCGATCGAGCCCCCGCAGGGGTCTCGCCCGGCTCGGGGCGGCCCGGCGCTCGGGCTCGAATCATGCCGCGGCCCCCAGGATCACCGCGCCGGTGCACAGGCAGCGGTCGTAGGTGACCATGCCGAAACCGGTGACGAGGCCGAGCCGCGCGTCCTTCACCTGGCGTGCGCCGGCCGCGCCGGTGAGCTGGCGCATCGCCTCGGTCATGCCGACGAAGCCGCCGGCCGCGCCGGCCTGGCCGGTCGAGAGCTGGCCGCCGCTGGTGTTGTTGGGGAAGTCGCCGTCGAACGTGAGCCGCTTCGCGCGCACGAACGCCGGGCCCTCGCCCTTGGCGCAGAAGCCCAGGTCCTCGAACTGCATCATCACGATGACCGGGTAGTCGTCGTAGGTCTGCACGAAGTCGATGTCGCCGGGCGCGACGCCGGCCTGCGCGTAGAGCTCGTCGCGGTCGACCGCCCAGCCGCCGCGCACCATCACGGGATCGTCGGCATACGCGTTGTGGCGCTCGATCGCGCCGCGCACGAGCGCGTGCGGCAGGCCGAGCTCGCGCGCACGCTCTTCGCGCAGCACGAGGAAAGCCTCGCCGCCGGCGCACGGCATGACGCAGTCGTACAGGTGCAGCGGGTCGGCGATCGGCCGCGCCGAGAGGTACTCGTCGAGCGCGAGCGGCTTGCGAAACAGCGCGTTCGGGTTGGCGAGCGCGTTGGCGCGCTGCGCCACCGCGATGCGGCCGAAGTCCGCGCGCGTCGCGCCGAAGGCGCGCATGTAGTGGTCGGTGATGAAGGCGAAGATCGAGTTCGGCCCGCCCGCGCCATACGGGTAGCTGGCGTCGCGCGCGAAGTGGCTGAAGCCGCCCAGCATGAGGCGGAACGAGTCGACGTGGTTGGTGTCGGCGGCGACGCAGGCGACGATGTCGGCGTCGCCCGCCTGCACCGCGCGCGCGGCGCGGCGCAGCGCCATCACCCCCGAGGCGCCGCCGGTCGGCAGGTGGTCGAGCCAGCGCGGCGACAGGCCGAAGTGCTGGGTGACGCCGACCGCGGTGTCGGCACCGAGCGAGAAGCTGCTGATCGTGAGCCCGTCGATCGCGTCCTTCGGCAGGCCCGACGCGCGCACCAGCGCCTCGAGCGCGCGGCCGATGAACCAGTGCGCGCCGTGCGTCGAGTAGCGCACGTAGGGCACGGTGACGGGCACGGCGACGGCGACGCCGTCGTAGCCGAGGCGGCGGGTCATGAACGGCCCTCGCCGGATGGCTTCATCACCCCTGCCGCTTCTTCAGCGCGCGGGTGTCGATGCAGCACGCCTGCCCCGGCAGCGTGCGCGCCAGCTCGCGCAGCTCGCCGCGCTGGATCTTCTGCGAGGCCGTGAGCGGCAGCTCGTCGACGAAGGCCACCCAGCCCGGCGCCTTGTAGTAGGCCAGCCGCGCGAGCGCGTGCTCGACCAGGCGTGCGGCGAGCGCGGCGCGCTCGGCCTCGGCCGCCGGCTCGCGCGTCACCACGCACGCCAGCACCTCGTCACCGCGCAGCGCATCGGGCGCGGCGGCGACGGCCACCGCGCGCACCGCCGGGTGCTCGGCCAGCACGCTCTCCACCTCGAGCGCGGCGATGTTCTCGCCGCTGCGCCGGATCACGTTCTTGCGGCGGTCGATGAAATGCAGCGCGCCGGTGGCGTCGCGGCTCACGACGTCGCCGGTGTGGAACCAGCCGCCGGCCCAGGCGGCCGCCGTCGCCGCGTCGTCCTTCAGGTAGCCGGTGAAGAAGCCACGCCGCGGGTCGATGCCGGCCGCGCGCACCAGCAGTTCGCCGGGGGCGTCGGGCGCGGTCACGTCGCGGCCGGCTTCGTCGACCAGCCGCACCTCGACGAGGGACTCGGGCTTGCCGAAGCAGTGGCTGCCGACCTGCCGCGGCTCGTGGTTGGCCATGATGCAGGCGGCTGCGCCGGTCTCGGTCATGGCCCAGGCCTCGACCAGCGGGAAGCCGAAGCGGCGCTCGAACGGCTCGTGCAGCCGCCGGTCGACGCCGGCGCCGAAGCCCCAGCGGACCGCGTGGTCGCGGTCCGCGGGCGACTCGGCCGCGCCGAGCAGCAGCGCCGGCATCACGCCGAGGTAGTGGACGATGGTCGCGCGCGTCTCGCGCACCGTGGCCCACCAGCTCGCCGGGTGGAAGCGGTCGAGCTGCACCAGGCAGCCGCCGGCGGTGAGCACGGCCATGGTCGAGAACGCCATCGCGTTGACGTGGTTGAGCGGCAGCGGCGTGAGGATGCGTTCGGCGTCGCGCCGCACCGTCGCCACGCCGTCGAGCCCCGCGTACCAGCGGCCGGCGCGCAGGAAGTAGTCGTTCGACAGCATGCAGCCCTTGGGGCGCCCGGTGGTGCCCGAGGTGTAGAGCAGCGCGCACTCGGTGTCGGCGCCGATCGGCCGGTCCGCCCGCAACGGCGGCACCGGCGCGGACGGAACCGCCGCACCGGCCGGGATCGCGAGCGTCTCCAGGCGCCGGCCGACCGCCTGCGCGGCGCGGCACAGGTCGTCGGCGCGCGCGGGCAGCGCGACCGCCAGCGCGATCTCGCTGTGGCCGACCAGGTACTCGAGCTCCGCCGCCCGCATCTCCGCGTTGATGGGCACCACGCTGGCGCCCAGCGCGTTGAGCGCGAACCAGTGGAACAGGAACGCCGGCCGGTTCTGCAGCAGCAGGCCGACGCGGTGGCCGTGCCCCCAGCCCGCGGCGGCGTAGGCGGCGCGCAGCCGCTCGACCTCGCGCGCCGCGTCGCCCCAGCCGAGCGTGCACGGCGCCAGCCCCCAGGCGC